>NZ_VMLY01000018.1:0-24721 GCF_013276905.1 Streptococcus sp. 3109
CTTTTTTGAAACTTTTTTAATCTTTTTTTCATCAAGTGTTCCTACCGCAACATACCATAGTCCGTACGGGATTCGAACCCGTGTTACCGCCGTGAAAAGGCGGTGTCTTAACCCCTTGACCAACGGACCAGAGTTGTTATTTTCAACTCTTACTATTATACAGGCTTTTCTAACTTTGTCAACACCTTTTTTAAACTTTTTTTATTAATTTTACAACTGCTTCAGTTCGAGCGGTGTGTGGGAACATATCGACCGACTGGATATAATGGATATCGTAGACTTCTACTAATCTTACCAAATCCCTTGCCAAAGTTGAAACATTACATGAAATATAAACCATTTTTTCTGGCACATAGGTAAGAATAGTGTCTAACAACTTATCATCCAGACCTGTACGCGGTGGATCCACAATCAGTGCATCTGCTCGGTATCCTTCCTTGTACCAACGAGGAATAATCTCTTCTGCTGTTCCAGCTTCATAATGAGTATTGTCAAATCCCATTCTTTTAGCATTTCGCTTGGCATCTTCAATAGCTTCTGGAATAATATCCATACCTCTGAGTGTTTTAACTTTCTTTGCAAAGGCAAATCCAATTGTTCCAACTCCACAATAAGCATCAATCAAATGATCTTCTTTATTAACATCCAAGGCTTTTACCGCCTCGTTATAAAGAACTTCTGTTTGTTCAGGATTTAGTTGATAGAAAGCTCGAGGGGATAGTGAAAATTCATAATCGAGAACACCTTCTTGAATACTCTCTTGTCCCCAGATAATCTCTGTCTTTTCACCATAAATCTCACTGGTTTTAGCTGTATTTGTATTCACAGCTACTGTCACAACTTCTGGAAAATCTTTAACTAAGTCTTTTACTAGTTGGGTTAAATTAAGCTGACGATTTGTAACAATAATAATCTGAACCTGTCCAGTCTTTCTTGCTCGTCGAACCATTATAGTTCTAACACCTAGAACTTTTCTCTCATCCGTGATTGGAATCTGGTGATAAGTAAGTAATTCCGCTAGACGATTAGCAATCACTTGGGTTTCCTTGTCTTGTACCAGGCAGTCTTTCAACTCTACTAAATAGTGAGAGTTTTGTGCATATAAGCCCGCCTTGACCTGATTCTTAAATTTTCGAGTCTGAAATTGTAACTTAGCACGGTAGTACTTTGGTTCCTGCATTCCAATAGTTGGACGGATTTCATAATTTTCATATCCTGCAGGGGCAAATTTTTTCAGCGCTTGGTGAAGTAAGTCCGTCTTGAACTCCAGCTGCTTATCATAATGCAGATGCATAATTTGGCAGCCTCCGCATTCATTGTAAATAGTACAAGCTGGCACAACTCGAAATTTAGACTTCTTGTTGACCTTCAGTAATTTTGCCTCAACAAAGTTACGTTTAATAGAAGTAATCTGACAATAGATATCTTCTCCTTTTAAAGCTCCAGGTACAAAGACTAATGTTTTTTGATAAAAGCCGATTCCCTCACCATTAATTCCCATGCGCTTGATTTTTAATGGTATTTTTTGTTTCACTTTCAGATTCATACCCCTATCTTATCACATTTTGAGTTATAATAGAACTATGAAAATCACAAAACTTGAAAAGAAAAAAAGACTCTATCTGATGGAACTTGATAATGGCGACAAATACTACATCACTGAAGACACAATTGTTCGTTTTATGTTATCGAGAGATAAGGTTATAAGCGAAGAGGAATTGAAAGAGATTCAGGACTTTGCCAAATTTTCTTACGGTAAGAATCTGGCCCTCTACCACCTATCCTTTAAAGCACGTACCGAAAAAGAGGTCAGAGAATATCTGAAAAAATACGATATTGATGAAAGCATAGTTGCGCAAGTCATTGTTAATCTTAAAGAAGATAAGTGGATTAATGATAGCCAGTACGCTTATGCTATCATCAATGCCAATCAACTTTCAGGAGACAAGGGGCCTTATGTACTGACTCAGAAACTAGCACAAAAGGGGATTTCAAAATCTACTATAGAACAGAACTTGAAAGAATTTGATTTTTCGGAAGTTGCTCAACGTGTAGCCAATAAACTATTGAAAAAATATGAGGGAAAACTTCCAGCTCGTGCCTTGCAAGATAAGATAATCCAGAACTTGACTAACAAGGGCTTCTCTTATTCTGATGCTAAAATTGCCTTTGACGACTTAGATATCCAAGTTGACCAAGAAACGACTCAAGAACTCATCTTCAAGGAACTTGATAAGCAATATGCTAAGTATGCCAGAAAGTATGAAGGATACGAACTGAAACAGCGTTTAACTCAAGTTTTAGCACGAAAGGGCTATGATTTTTCGGATATAGCAAGCGCTCTTAGAGAATATCTTTAATATTTCCAAGTGAAATTCACAGATTTTAGATAATTTTATGGTACAATAGTAAATGATAAACTTATAAATTGTAGAAAGTTGGTTAGTTATGAAGCTTCCAAAAGAAGGCGACTTTATTACAATTCAAAGTTATAAGCATGATGGGAGTCTCCACCGAACTTGGCGGGACACCATGGTACTAAAAACAACAGAAAACGCCATTATTGGTGTCAACGATCATACACTTGTTACCGAAAGTGATGGTCGTCGTTGGGTCACTCGAGAACCGGCTATTGTTTACTTTCACAAGAAATATTGGTTTAATATCATTGCCATGATTCGTGATAATGGAACTTCTTACTATTGCAATATGGCTAGCCCCTACTATCTGGATGAAGAAGCACTGAAGTATATTGATTACGATTTGGATGTTAAAATTTTTACAGATGGGGAAAAACGTCTTTTGGACGTTGAGGAGTATGAGCGTCACAAACGCAAAATGAATTATTCTGATGACTTGGACTATATTTTAAAAGAACATGTCAAAATTCTTGTTGATTGGATTAACAATGGACGTGGTCCTTTCTCAGAAGCCTATGTAAACATTTGGTACAAGCGCTATGTAGAACTAAAGAATCGGTAAAGTTGTCAAACTGGGGTTAAGACCCCGGTTTTTTATTTGAAAAACCCAGCTTTTCAGCTGGGTTGGTCTCTATATATCTAATTTAGTAACAGTAAATTTGATGTGGGAATAGTCTTTTTCAACATCCTTATCCAGCAAAAAAGCCGTGGCATCCTTCTTAACCTGAACCAGGTCAATATTCTGGGCTTGTGCTGCATAGACACATCCACAATAACATTGACGATAGATATCATACTCCTCACACATCTCTACTGAACGTTTGTAGCCTTGATTTTTCTTGAAATCACTGGGAAGATAGTGAGTGGTATAAATCTTTTGCACATCGATTCCTATGCTGTTGATAGTTTGAGAATTCTTATGAGGACTAATGGTCAAGGCTGAGCCAAAGTAGTCAAAACCCAAGTCCATAGCCACTTGCGCTGTCTTATCCAGTCGGTAGTCAAAGCAAACCTTGCAACGATCGCCTCCTTCAGGCTCTTCCTCCAATCCTCTAACCAATTTTCGGTATTCATTTGGTTCGTAGGGAGCTTCTAGGTACTGGACCGTATTTCCTGTTCGCTCATTGAAATCACTGACAAACTTTTTAGTCACATAAGCACGCTTATGGTATTCTGCCTTGGGATGGATATTAGAATTGGCAAAATAGATGGTCACGTCTGCATACTTAGTCAAATATTCTAGAGTATAGGTACTGCAAGGGGCACAGCAAACATGCATGAGAATGGTTGGCCGTTGCTCATTTTTCTCCCATACTTGTACCATCTTCTGCATGACACGGTCATAATTAATCTTCTGATTGGGGTTCATCTTGCTCAGAATTTCTTCTACATCGATCATGTTCTTCTCCTTTTTCTAGTCTTATTTTATCATATAAGTTAGGAGAGCTCAAATCAATTTAGAAGTGAATATCATAAAAAGGAGGGTTAGTCATTCCCTCCTTTTGTGTTTTTTATAAGTTGTTTTCTATAGAAAGCTTACATCATGCTTGGATCCATTGCTGGAGCTGGAGCTACTGGTTCTGGCTTATTGGCTACGACTGCTTCTGTTGTCAAAATCAAGCTAGCTACAGATGCTGCGTTTTGAAGAGCTGAACGACTCACTTTAACTGGATCGATAATCCCTTGATCAATCATGTTGACCCACTCGCCAGTTGCTGCGTTGAAGCCTGTACCAAGCTCGGCATTTTTCAAACGATCGATAACGATAGATCCTTCAAATCCTGCATTGTGGGCAATTTGACGAACAGGTTCTTCCAAGGCACGGAGAACAATATTGCGACCTGTTGATTCGTCTCCTGTCAATTCCAAATCAGCCACGGCTGGGATGACATTGGCAAGGGCTGTTCCACCACCTGCAACGATACCTTCTTCAACAGCTGCACGAGTAGCGTTGAGGGCATCTTCAATACGGAGTTTCATTTCTTTCAACTCAGTTTCAGTTGCAGCTCCGACCTTGATGACTGCTACACCACCTGACAATTTTGCCAAGCGTTCTTGCAATTTTTCACGGTCAAATTCAGAAGTTGTGGTTTCAATTTGAGACTTGATAACTGCAACACGGTGAGAAATCGCTTCAGGATTTCCAGCCCCTTCTACGATAACAGTGCTATCTTTGTCCACAGTTACTCTCGCTGCTTGACCAAGAGCTTCAATTGTCGCATCTTTCAACTCAAGACCAAGGTCTTCTGTGATAACTGTTCCGCCTGTTAAGATGGCAATGTCTTCAAGCATGGCTTTGCGACGGTCACCAAAACCAGGTGCCTTAACTGCTACTACATTGAAGGTTCCACGAATCTTGTTCAAAACAAGGGTTGGAAGAGCTTCACCATCCACATCATCCGCAACAATCAAGAGTGGACGGTTGCTTTGGAGAATGCTTTCTAGAAGTGGCAAGATCTCTTGGATATTTGAAATCTTCTTGTCTGTAATCAAGATGTATGGATTTTCAAGATCAGCCACCATTTTTTCGCTATCTGTCACCATATACTGTGAAAGATAACCACGGTCAAACTGCATACCTTCTACAACTTCAAGTTCTGTTTCCATACCACGTGACTCTTCGATAGTGATGACTCCATCTTTGCCAACTTTTTCCATGGCCTCAGAGATGTATTCACCTACTTTTTCGGAACGAGAAGAGACGGCGGCAACCTGAGCGATGGCTTCTTTGTTGGCAACTGGGATGGCGTTGTTTTTCAAGGCTTCTACTGTTGCGGCAACTGCTGTTTCAATCCCACGACGAATACCGATTGGATTGGCACCTGCTGTGACGTTTTTGATTCCTTCACGAACGATTGCTTGGGTCAAAACAGTTGCAGTTGTAGTCCCATCACCTGCAATATCATTGGTTTTTGAAGCTACTTCTGATACCAATTTGGCACCCATATTTTCAAAATGGTCTTCCAACTCGATTTCTTTAGCAATGGTCACACCGTCATTGGTAATCAAGGGTGAGCCAAATGATTTTTCCAACACAACGTTTCGACCTTTTGGTCCCAAGGTTACTTTAACAGTGTCTGCAAGGATATCGACACCACGAACCATAGCTGAACGAGCATCTGATGAAAATTTAATTTCTTTTGACATACTTACTTTCTCCTTCTATTCTTCAATGATTGCCAAGATGTTAGCTTCGCCTACGATGATGTACTTTTCATCGCCATCTTTGACATCAAGACCTGCGTGGGCTTCAACTAAGACACGGTCTCCAGGCTTAACGCTTGGAGCTACCAAGTCACCGTTCAAAGTACGAACACCTTGTCCAGTAGCTACAACTTGGGCTGTTTTTGTTTTTTCTTGGGCTGAGCCTGCAAGGACAAAGCCTCCAACAGTTTGTTCTTTTTCTTCGATTTTCAAGACCACACGGTCTCCTAATGGTTTCAACATCTGTTTTCCTCCATAATGAGATAGATAGTATTAGCACTCTTTACACTTGAGTGCTAATTCATAGTTCTATTGTATCACTTGGTCAGAAATAGTCAAGAAAAAAGTCTGACTTTCTGAGGATGAATAGATAAATTTCTTTATCCTAATTTTGCACTTTAATAATATAGAATTTTATAGAATTTTAATGAACTGGATTTATGGAATTAGTATTTTCGTTAATTCTTTTACAAAAAATACCGAAACTCTAAATCCTTATATTACGCATATATAAAAAACAACGATTACAAACCGTTGCTTTTTTACATACTATTAATATTTCAAGCCTGGATTGAAAAATCCTAAAGCGACTCCTACAAGTGCAATAACTACCAATAGTAGCATTACCCAATTTGGAGAAACTTTCTTTTTAGCCATTAGCCACCAACATAGAACAATAAAACCTGCTGTTAAAAGACCTGGATAAACACCATCAATCTTTTCTTGTAAGTTTAAAAATGTTTCTCCATCTCCATTTTTCAGCTCTAGCGCCGTAGTGACAGATACCCAAGTTGCTGCAACAGCTCCTATGACCATACCACCAACAACACTAATTGATTTTCTTAGCGCCTGACCTTTAGGACCTACTAAAAATTCTACTGCTTTATCTCCAAGTTCATATCCTTTAAAATAAGCAAAACGCATTCCAAGATAGACTAATAGATTCCATGCAATAATATAGAATATTGCACCAGAAATATTTCCTCCTTTAGAAAGACCTAGAGCTATCCCCAAAAGAACAGGAATTAATGTTCCTACAATAAGTGAATCTCCAATACCTGCAATAGGCCCCATTAGACCAGCTCGCATTCCATTGATGGTTTCACTATCTACGGCATCTCCATTTGCACGCGCTTCTTCCAAACCAGCTGTTATCCCAACTACTAGAGAACCCAACTGTGGCTCAGTATTAAAGAATGCTGTGTATGTTTGCATAGCTTCTTTTTGTTCTTCCTTAGTATCATACATTTCTTCTACAATTGGAAGCATAGAAGTTAAATATCCAAAAGTTTGCATATGTTCTTGAGAAAAACATGTCAGATGTCCATAGAACCAGTGGTGAAATGATTTTGTCAATGTTTTTCTTGATATTTTTTTTCGACTCATTCTAAATATCCTCCTCTTCATCAAGTCCCATATCACTGACAACTGCTGTCGTACGGGCAGATTTAATAACTTCTAATTCATAATAAATTACTGCAAAAATTAATGACACAACACCACTTGCTACTAAGTTCAAGCCTAAAGATTTTGCTAACGTGAACCCGACAAAGAAAGGAATAAAGTCTGTTGTTTTTGTAACAATTTGTTTCAAAAGTATTGCAATACCCACACATGGAAGGAGTGCTCCTACAGTAAATAGAGACTTCATTACAAAACCATCCATCGGAAGATATACTTTCATAAGATCAACCATATCTGGTCCAAATTTTGTAATAATCATTGTTGGTAAGAAAGAAAAGATAAAATGTGAAATCCAAGGATATACCCAATCAACAGCATATAACTTCTTAAAATCACCTTTCTCTACAGCTTTCCATCCAATGTGTTGCCAAAGCAAGTTCATAGTAGCTGTACCATAGAATAAAACAGTTCCAATTGTTCCAACCGCGGCTCCAATTGGCGCTGCTGCTGCTGCAATCGCCACTTCACCTGAAATATTATTTGCATGAACAAATAGGATAGATAACGGAATTCCGATATAAGAAATTGCCCGTACATCGGCCGATACAGTTCCACCAGGTGTCACTAAGGCAATATATAATACCTGTAAAGCCACACCAACGATTACCCCTGTTGTTATATCTCCTAATATTAAACCTACAATTAAACCACCAACTAATGGACGCCCCAAAGTATAGTTACCAATACTGGATCCCCCCATACCTGGCATCGATGCTAAACTTGCAAACAATCCTAAAAGAGCTGCTTGAATCCAAGAAATTTCCATCATTTTGTCTCCTTATTTCATTATTAAAATCCAAATTTTGATTTAAAATCACTCCAATAGCCAATAGATACATCTGGTAATAATTGGAATCTAACTTTATATCCTGCTTTTTCAATTGCTTCTAGTGCAACTGCTTCCTCTTGAGTAATTGATTGATTATTTCCCAACTTGATAGCACCTGGTCTATCGTTAGCAGGTCCTACAATAATTTCTTTAACATCTCCTGGAATAAAGCCCTGGTCTACTAAAATTTCTTTCATATCAATTGGATTCTTAGTAATCAAAAAATATCTACTATCCGATTCTGTTACTTTAGATGATTTTTCTTTAAATGCTTCCTTTGTCCAAACAAATGTTTTTTTATCTGACGCACCTTTATAGGCCTGAATTAAAACCTTATTGGATGCAGCAGCATCATTTACTGCAATTAATCCATCACATGGATGTTCTTTTGCCCATCTAGTGACTGTTTGTCCATGAATCATTCTATCGTCAATTCGTACAAATGTTACTACCATAATTTTTTATCCCTTTCCTTATATAACTAAATATCGTCTTCTTCATTAAGATTATCATCCGATCCGACTTCAAATTCCTGTAGAGCTGAGGATGATTCGTTTAATATCGTAGAAACAAGTTCACTTCCAGTCAGAATGTCTTTCATTACCACTGCTGTAAGTGCCATTGTTAAGTTCATACCTCCCAAAATAGTTGCATTCTCTAATTTTCCAAATTCTTCTAATACTGTTGCAACAGTTGTTAAAGGACTTCCCCCAACAATATCTGCTAAAACAAGAACCGAATCATTTTCATCCAGAGATGCAATAACATTCTTGACCTCTACAGAAAAACCTGCAAGACTTTCTCCATCTTTTAAGCCAATCGCTATGACATCATCTACCTTATCCGAAGCAAACATAGAAAGAGATGATTTCAATCCCTCTGCGAGTCCTCCATGACTGACTAATATCAAATACTTCATATTTCCCTCCTTTTATTGATTTTATTCTATCATCCTTATCTTCACTTTATAATTGTTAAATGTCACAAAAGTTTATTGATAAATGTCAATAAAAAAATGACAAATGTCAATAAAGACATCTGCCATGTTCGTATTATTTAAGAAATAATAATCTTGATATCTATTTAAGGGTTCCTATATCTAGTTCTTTTTGTAACTTAATAAGACTACCTTCAATATCCGTGTTATTTTCATCCATAGATAATGCTTCTAATCTTTCTTCTATTCCAACTAATGATTTTGAATCTATCCCTTTTGAAATAGTTGTAATTGAATTTTTCATTATATAATCCAGTGAAGTAGTCGTTAAGGCATTTTGACCAATCATTCCTTTCTTCATCAACTCTTCACTTTTCAAACTAGTTACTACCTCTGGTAACACTGAGCTTCCTTGACCCTTGTTAAATAAATTTTGTTGAATTTCACGATTATTTGTTAAAAATTCTATAAACGATACGGCAAGTTTTGAATTGCGAGCACGCGAAGAAACCACGTATAAGGAAGTATCTGTTACAGTAGAACGAATGTCTTCCTTTGTCGTTGGCAATGAAATACATGTCCAGTTAAAATTTGTATATTTGGCCACATGATAAGGAAAAGGTTTGTATGTGCGATATTGTGCCAAACTCATTGGATAAAAGGCCACATGGCCTTCATCAAAATCTTTATAGGTTACTTTGTAGCGCCCGTTTAATTGATTCAATCCCCTTATATAGGATAAAGCATCCTTCATTTCTGACGAATCTATACGAGGAATACCACTCTCAGAAATAGTGACGCCAAAAGCTGCTAGAGATTCTTTCCAACTATATCCTGTTATCCCAAATTGATCAACGATTCCATCTCCATCGGTATCTTTTGTAATTTTTTTACTAATCTCATATAGATCTTTCAGTGTCCACCCTACTTTAGGAATTTCAATGCCCTCTCTTAAAAGTAAATCTTGATTTACACACATCAACATGGGATTGCTTTCATATGGAAGACCGTATAAATCATCTCAGTATTTTGCTGCCTGCAAAGATACATCATAGAAATTAGAGGCATCTTCTTGAGACAGATAGGAATTTAGGTTTTTTAAAATACCTTTTGATGCAAATAAAGATATTTGGTCGCTTGATAATAGAAATACATCCGGTTCAGAACCTTTTAAAATTTGACTTGAAATCCAATTAGAATACTCCTCCTTAGGAATACCTGAATCATATACAATCCTAACTCCTGGATGAAGCTCTTCAAATTTCTTAATAGCCTCATCTAGTACATAGCTGTTATTCCCTGTAGGAATTCCCCAACTAGAATCAGAATAAAAACCCAGCCTAATAATCTTTATCTGCTTGTTTTCCCAAATAAGAAATAAACTCAAGCAACTTAACACAAACAGTATCGCTAGAAACAATTGCTTTACTTTCATTTATCCATTTCCTTCGAAAAATTCTTTTGTGTCACACCTGTTTGTACAGCCCATATGGCTAACTGTGTCCTATCTCTCAAATTTAGTTTTGAAAGAATGATAGAAAGGTAATTGCGCACTGTTCCCTCGGATAAAAAAAGATTACTGGCAATTTCCTTATTTGATTCTCCAAATGCCACTTGCTGAATAATTTTCCATTCTGTCAGTGATATATTTTCAATATTCTCTTCCTTCACAGTAATAGAAAAATTGGTCTGTGCCATCTGCGAGAACAATTGAAATACCTTACTGGCTATATTAGGATTAATCATAGCTCCACCTTTATACACTGTCTGAATGGCTTGATATAACTCGTCTGTTGAAACTCCTTTTAATAAATAGCCAGATGCACCATATTTTAAAGCACTAAAAATAAATTCGTCGTCATCAAATGTTGTTAAGATTATAATTTTTATATTTGGAAAACGTTTTTTGATTTCTTTTGTAGCCAATACTCCGTCCATTCTGGGCATTCTAATGTCCATTAAAATTATATCCGGTTTTACAGTCATAATGTTATCCATAGCTTCGATACCATCACCAACGACGGATACAACATCAATATCAGCATATACTGATAAAATGATCTGCAAAGACTCTCTAATTAACGCCTGATCATCTGCAATCATTACCTTTATCATATACTTCACCTCCTATTTTTGGAAAAACTATTTTAGTATAAAATCCTTCCCTATTTTCAAAATGAATAGAACCACCTAAAATAGAAACTCGCTCTCTCATTTGTTTCAAGCCATACCCAATTTGTAAGTCGTCAAAACCTATTCCATTATCGTGCAAAACTATTATGTTGTTATCCTCACTCATAAAATGAATGCTCATTTTACTAGCATGTCCATGACGAACAGAATTTGTCATAGATTCTTGTATAATCCTAAAAATAGTATCTTCCTGTATCACATCTAAATCAATATTTCCCCATTCATATTTTAGATCTACAGAGAGTTTAGATAGAGACTCATACTCACTAATCATTAATATTAGAGCATCTTTTAAACCATTTTTTTGCAAAGCTCCCGGTCTTAGTCTATGTAATGATCCCCTAACATCTTTTATCCCCTCTCTAACTGCATTTGAAACATTTTTCAACTGTTCTTTAGCACGGATAGGATGAACATCAATTAGTACAGAAACAGCATCAATCCCTGCTGAAATTCCTGTCAATGCATGTCCTAGAGTATCATGAATTTCTCGAGCAATTCTTTTCCTTTCTCGATCTTCAGCAATTTTCTCTGATAATGATATATAATGATTCAATTCAGTGTTGACTCTAGATAACATTTTAAGCTCTTCCTCAATATGATGATGTTCTTTAATCACGTATAGGATATAAGACAATAAAGAGATAATGAAAATAATAACATTTAATGATGTCAATGCATTTTCTAAAAATAACACTACACCTCGTATGGAGGATGGATAAAATTGGATATAGGCAGAAAGAGATGGAACTTTTATAAATAGTGACAAGATTTCATAGTCTGTTAAAAGTAACATTAAAAAACTCAAGAAAATAAAAATAATCCAAGAACGTTTACTGTCAGAGTCTTGAAACTCTCTTGAACTATAGAATATATCAGCAAAAACTAGTAATATTATTCCATTGTATGACAGATTTTGTGACCATATAACACCAATCATTAATACTATTTCAAACAAATTCCATTTTGAAAAAATTGGCCATTTTTTCTCAGTTGAATACATTTTATAGGTAGATATAAAAATAATACCGACGAAAAAAATAATTGAATACCAAAAAATCTGGTCAGGTGATTTTGAAATATTATTTAATTCTCCCAATAAAAGCATCATCTGTCCCTTTGAAATTACATAGTTTGTAATCTGTATATACAAAGCTCCATTGTATACAATGGTTAGAAAATTAATTAACAAAAGCAAAATGATAGAATACTGGACACCTTTTACCTGTTTCATTACTGCCACCCATTAATATCAAACTGAATTATATTATTTTTATCAACAAATTGTACAGGTATAGTATATAATTCTTCAACTTCTTCTTTTTTTACTAATAAATCTATTGTTTCCGATACTTTTCTACCCATATGAGATGGAAATTGAGCAACCGTTCCCGTAACTTCATCTGTTGTAGCTAATAAATGCTTCATATCTGGTGAACCATCTATTCCATAAATAAGTTTTTTTGAAATTATTTTCGATTCTTTAATTGCTGCCAAAGCTCCTATAGCGGCTCTATCATTTAAAGCCACTATAACATCAAATGTTAGACCTTCAGATAACGCAGCATCTACAGTAGCCATAGCATACTCTGTTTGACCAACCGTTTCTCTTTCTGAGATAATTTGATAAGATTCTTCTGATTTTATTGTATCCAAAAAACCAGTTATTCTCTGGTTAGCTGATAAAGCATCTTTATGCGTCAACAAAAGAATATGAGCATTTGAGGTACGTTTCATCAAATCCTTGGCAATTAATATCCCAGCATGGTAATTATCAGAAACTATGCTCGTATCAACTTTTATATTATTCAACTGACTATCTACTGCTATAACTCTAATTCCAAAATTCTTTGCCCTACTTAACGCTTCTACAATTTGCTCGCTATCACTCTTAACCGGATTAATAACAATAACATTCACTCGCTTCTCTATAAACTCATCAATTTGTTTACTCTGTTTTTCTTCACTCATCTCTGCATCCCGAGTATACAATATCTGACCTTCTGAATCAGAATAGCGTTGAATCTCATTATGTAAATGTCTATAAAATTCACTATTCATCGTCATATAAGTCGCTCCAACTTCTATTTGTCCCGGAATAGGATCTGTCTGACTCACATGAGTATAAATCGCAAAAACAAATACAACTACTGTACAAAATATAATTTTGACGATTGTTCTTGTATATTCTCTACTCATTCCAACCTCCAAAAAGTTTCAACTAGTTCATTGTAACACATTTAGACAGTATAAAAAAGCCTGAGACCAACTCAGACTTTTCAATGTTTAAAATGGCAATTCTTCCTCTTCCAAAACCAAATCTGCCAAATCCTGCCCAGCGTTATTTTCTCGCATAGCACGTTGGGCACGACTTTCCAAGAGTTGGAATCCTGTGACGAGGACTTCGGTCACGTAGTTCATTTGACCATTTTTCTCAAAGCGACGGGTACGCAATTCCCCATCAACGGAAATGAGACTACCTTTGGTTGCGTAGCTTGCCAAAGTTTCTGCTAGTCTGCCCCATAGGACCATATTGACAAAATCAGCTTCACGTTCACCATTTTGGTCTTTGTATCGACGATTCACAGCGATAGTTGCTCGCGCTACTGACTTGTCATTGTTGGTTTTGTGCAATTCTGGTGTAGACGTTAAACGTCCAATAAGAATAACTTTATTATACATATTTTCTTCCTCCTACTTATCTATTCGTAGGAAATCAAAAAAAGTTACAGAAATTTGTAACTTTTCGAGGAAATTTTTTACTTTTTATGAACCATGAAACCTGTCGCTTGTTGATTTGCCATAATGGTCATATCTGTAATCTGCACACGACGAGGTTGACTGGTCACATAGACTACTGTGTCTGCAATATCCTGAGCTTGCAAGGCTTCGATTCCTTGGTAAACGGACGCAGCTCGTTCTTTATCACCGTGAAAACGTACCGTCGAAAAATCTGTTTCGACAATTCCAGGCTGAATGGTCGTCACCTTGATATCCGTTGCGATGGTATCAATTCGCAATCCATCTGAAAAGGTCTTAACCGCTGCCTTGGTAGCTGAATAAACTGCTGCACCTGCATAGGCATAAATTCCTGCGGTTGACCCCATGTTGATGATATGTCCTTGATTGGCTTTTACCATTGCTGGCAAGAAAGAGCGAGTGACTGCCATCAAACCTTTGACATTGGTATCCAGCATGGTCAACATATCCAACTCTTCATAGTCCTGATAGGGTGCTAAACCTAGAGCAAGTCCGGCATTGTTGACCAGAATATCAATCTGACCTATCGTTTCCAAAATATCGGAGCAGACAGTCTTGACCATGGTCATATCCGTCACATCTAATGAAAAGGTCCAAACTGTTTGACTAGGAAAAGTTTTTGCAAACTCTGACTTGAGGGCTTCTAGTCTGTCTATCCGTCGTCCAGTTAGAACGACATTCTCACCCTGCTCCAGATAAGCACGCGCAATCGCTTCACCGATTCCTGATGTCGCTCCTGTAATCACTACATTTTTTGCCATCTTATTTCCTTCTATCTAGTGGTCCAGATACTGATAACTTCCTAAGCAGTCCAATGCTTAGCCGGGTCGAATGGTGTTCCGACAACTTGGTCTTCTGATAATTCAATAATACCACGTTTTTGCGGAGCATTTGGCAAAGCAAGTTCACGAGGGCTGCACATCATTCCAAAACTCTTTTCGCCACGAAGTTCACCTGGGAAAATGAGGTTGCCTTTTGGCATCATAGCTCCAGGAAGAGCTACAATAGTTTTCAATCCAAGACGCGCATTTGGAGCTCCGGCAACAATTTGCACAGTCTTATCACTTGCGACTGCAACTTGGCAGATATTGAGGTGGTCACTATCTGGATGGGCTACCATCTCAACAATTTCACCGACAACAAACTTAGGTTCCTTGTCATTAACAATTTCCTCTGCGAAACCTTCCGTTTGTAATTCTTGGTTCAAACGAGCGACTTGCTCATCTGATAAAAAGACTTGACCACGCTCTGCAATTTCAAATAAACTTGAAACTTCAAAAATATTCCAAGCCACTGTTTCCCCATTATCTTTGAGGAAAACACGAGCTACCTTACCTTTGCGTTCCACATCTAGTTTGGCATCTCCGCTGTTTTTCACGATGACCATAAGGACATCACCGACATGTTCTTTGTTATATGTAAAAATCATTGTTTCCTTTTTCTCCTACTTCAGTCCTGCTAAAAAGTCGTTAATTTGTTGCTTGCTTTTACGGTCGCGATTAACAAAACGACCGATTTCCTTGTCCTTTTCTAGAACAACAAGGCTAGGAATTCCGTAAACATCCCAGAGTTTGGCCAAATCCATATACTGGTCTCGGTCCACACGAATAAAGGTGAACTCTGGATTGGTCTCCTCAATTTCTGGCAAGGCAGGATAGATATAACGACAATCGCCACACCAGTCTGCTACAAAAAGAAAGACCTTCTTGCCATCTTTTTCCACTAAAGATGCTAATTCTTTTAAACTTGCTGGTTGTATCATAAAACTTCCTCCTCATAGACTAGGTCTTCATTTTCATAGACAAAGGTATAATGACGGCCATCCTCAAAAATGACACCGCCAACCAAGCTCTCCAGACTACTTTCATAGACTTGAACATAGAGGGTCGCAATTTCCCCCATGTCTGAAAAATGGTCTCGCACAATCGCTGTCAACTCTTCCTGAGTCTTCATGAGCTTATGGTCATCTGCAACTTTTTTCGTAGCAAGGGCAAGGCTCCCAATACCAAGCAGAGCCAGACCTGCCATCCACATTTTTTTAGCTTTCATACCATTCATTTTAACACAAAAAAGGCTTTAGGACAAATGAGGAAGCAGCAGAAAAACAAGTAAAAAGCCTCTTCCTTTAAGGAAAAGGACTTCTTATACTCAATGAAAAGCAAAGAGCAAACTAGGAAGCTAGCCGCAGGTTGCTCAAAACAGCGTTTTGAGGTTGTGGATGACGCTGGCGTGGTTTGAAGAGATTTTCGAAGAGTATTATTCTTATTGCCAGGCACCTGAGTTGCCAACGTAGTAACCATCAGGTGTGTAGGTATTGCGAAGCATCTTACCTGATGAAGCCAGATAATACCACTTACCATTGTCTTTGATCCAATCATTCGCTTGCATGGCACCAGAAGAACTTACATAATACCATTCTCCCTTGTCATAAACCCAAGCGCTTACTTTCATAGCTCCTGAGCAATTAAAGGTTCAAAAAGCTGTCCAATATCATTCATTTTTTTAAAAACATTTGACACTACATCATCCACGCTGTAGGACATAGATACATCAAACGTAAGAGCCAAAATATCGAAAAATATACAACTTTTAAAGGCAACATTTCATTTTTTAAAGTCTAACAACCATAGAACTGAAATCAGAGCAAGGCATCAATTTCCTACTCTTAGTACGCCTATTTTGATGATTGAAGTGAAGATTTTTTTATTTAACGTAGACAATCCCCAATTTCCCAAAAGCCACATCTCCACGGATAATCAAGGTTTTACTTGTTGGGGCTAGAGAAGTATCTGCCTTGGCTACACCACAGAAAGTTTCCACCTTCAAATCAACTCTCCAATGTTGGGGAACATAGATAACTGCCTTTCCAAAACCAACTTCTACTTTCAGGGTTGCAGTATCTCCTAAAATCTCTGCATTGTCGTAATATATCTTGGCATTGCCAAAACCAACTTCTACTTGATCCTCTACCAATTCTTGATTTTGCTTGTAGAAAGTCCCAGTCCCAAAAGCAACTTCCTTATCTGTAAGAATGTTTTTTTCACCATCATACCACCATTTTTTTCCATTCCAAGTTCTGTTAGAATGAGTGAGTGCGCTGACACCCATTACGATTAAAATACTAGCTAAAATAAGCGAAATAGGAGATAGCTGAATCCAATCATAAAAAAGATTCACTATATTTAATGCTGTTAATGCTAAAAAAGTGGCACTTGTCCAATGATGCCTAAGGGAAGATTCTATTGCCTTATACAATAGAAAAGCGATAAAGACAAAAGGAGAATACTTAGTCTCCAAAGATGGAACACCATAATGTCCCTGTAATAAAATCCATGCTGCCAATACTAGCAACACAATACCAAATGCTTTCTTTTTCATGTTCTTACCTCATGTTTCTTAGATTTTCTTTTAGGAGGGATTGATAGTACCGCGACACGTGAACCTCCTTGTGGGTCTGATAAAAGGAAATGGTGCCCGTTCCTGAAAAGGACTTGTCCACCGAATAGATTTGCCGAATATTAGCGATCGTTGACTTGGATACCCGACTAAAATAGCGAGGAAGGATAGACTCTAACTCATAGAGTTTGAGCCGAACTTCGTAGGCATCTTTCTGGGTATGGGCATAAATCTTGCTACCTTCTGTCTCAAAGAAGAGAATTTCCGACAAGTCCAGATAATATTCACCTGTTCCCTTGTAAAAAATCAACCGAGGAGACTTGGACTCTTGCAAGAGGCGCTGTAAATCCGCAATCTCATCTGTCAAAGTCGCTGCCTTGATGACAATTTCAGTTTCCTCTAAATTGCTGTCAATTTCGATTCGTAACTTCATTCCATCTCCTTTCTGACTCTACTATATCAAAGCTAAAATAAGAAAACAAGAGCAAAAAAGCAAGTGGTTACTTTAGGCACGTAAGTGGTTCTAGGACCGCCTTATACTCTTCGAAAATCAAATTCAAACCACGTCAGCGTCGCCTTACCGTACTCAAGTACAGCTTGCGGCTAGCTTCCTAGTTTGCTCTTTGATTTTCATTGAGTATTAACTTACAGGTCAAAATAGAAAGAAAATCACACCCCACACAAGACCACAAATATAGCCAACCACTACATCCTTGGGAAAATGCACTCCACCTAAGACTCTCACGAGACCGAGGAGGGCTGACAAAACCAACAAGATAACCCCTACAGATAAACTAGCATGTAAACAAGTCATGGAGATAATGGTTGCTGAAAAGACATGACGACTGGGCATAGACTGACCAGGACTATCTCTGTCAAGCAAGGGTTTAATATCCCATTCCTCATAAGGCCTAGGGGCATTGATTTTCTTACGAAGAAAGGACAAAATCACAAAACCTGACGCTGGAATAAACACATAGATACAGACCTGTTTCCCAAGTCCTTGTTGGAGATAGGTAGTTGCTAACAAGGTTAGATAAACTATAGGCATAACTACTGTCATGAAGCGATTGAAAGCTCTCAGCAATCTCAGAAAGATAGGCTTATTTTCAATATTAGCAGCAATATGGTCATACCATTCTTGATAATTTTTCATATATTTTCTCATTACTTACTCAAATTTTGCTTGCAGGGAAACACTTATCTTCTAGTATAGTGCAGAAAAAGAAGGCCGTCAAGCCTTCTTTCGGTTTATTCTTCTGCTTCGTCTTCTGTAAACTGACTGTTGTAGAGGTCAGCGTAGAAGCCTGCTTGCGCCATTAGCTCCTCATGATTTCCTTGCTCGATGATATTGCCATCTTTCATAACAAGAATCAGGTCAGCATTGCGGATGGTTGACAAGCGGTGGGCAATGACAAAGGAAGTTCTACCTTCCATCAAACGGTCCATGGCTTTCTGGATCAATTCCTCCGTCCGTGTATCAACCGAAGAGGTCGCCTCATCTAGGATTAGGAGTGGCGCATCTTTCAACAAAGCACGAGCGATGGTCAAGAGTTGTTTTTGTCCGACAGACAAGGTCACTGTATCATCCAAGACGGTATCGTAACCATCTGGTAGGGTCATTATAAAGTGGTGAATCCCTACAGCCTTGCTGGCTTCAATCACGCGCTCATCACTAATATCCTTTTGGTTATAGATAAGATTGTCGCGGATAGTTCCTTCAAAGAGCCAGGTGTCCTGCAAGACCATTGAAAAGGCATCGTGTACTTCCGAACGCTTCATCTCCTTGGTATCGACACCATCGATACGGATGCTTCCCTTATCAATCTCATAGAACTTCATCAAAAGATTGACAATGGTTGTCTTACCAGCTCCAGTAGGTCCGACAATGGCAACCTTTTGACCTGCATGAGCGGTCGCAGAAAAATCGTGGATGATAGTCCGATCAGGAGTATAACCAAAAGAAACTCGATCAAAGACCACTTGACCTTTCATATCTCTCAATTGTCTTTCTTTATGGGATTCGTCTTCCATTTCCTCTTCAGCTAGGAATTCGAAGACGCGTCCCATAGCTGCGCTAGCCTGCTGAAGACTGGTAATCCCTTGAGCGATTTGTGAAAGAGGCTGAGAAAAGATACGAACATAGGCCATAAAGGCAACGATAATCCCGATACTAATCTGCCCATTCAGAGCTAAGGCTGCACCAACGATAATCACTAAGGCATAGCTAAAGTTCCCAATGAACATCATAATCGGCATCATAATCCCTGAAATAAATTGAGATTTCCAGATACTATCATACAGACGATGATTTAATGTTGCAAATTCTTCTTTGGTGCTCTCGATGGCATTGTAACTGGTCACCACATTATGGCCAGAGTACATTTCTTCCACATAACCATTGACAGCTGCCAAATCCTGTTGCTGACTCTTAAAGAAGCCCTGGGATTTGCCCATAAAGACAGACACGAAAGCAAAGCCAACAAGAGTTGACACAATCGTCACCAAGGCTAAAATCCAGTTCATCCCAAACATGGTTATCAAGACTGCCAAGACTAATAAACTAGATGAAAGAACCGTTGCCAGACTTTGATTGAGGGACTGGGCTGCAGTATCAACATCATTAGTTACACGAGACAAGGTATCTCCTTGAGAGTGTCCATCAAAATATCCCAATGGAAGGCGATTAATTTTCTCTGCAATGGCTCTTCTCAAACGCTCTGAAAAACGTTGAATGGCTGTTGTAAACAGAAAGGCCTGTAAATAATTTGATAGAAGTCCGATCACATAAATCACGGCCAAAAAACCACCAATAGCTGCAACCGCCGCGACATCCACACTTGTTTCCAAACCACTGGCAATAATATTAGTCATTTCCTTGATGCGGGTTGGACCATAAACAGTAATGATATTGGATACGATTGTTGCTAGAAAGGCTATCAGAAGGGCAAACTGGAGACCTGCAAGATAGGGTTTACTCTGTTTCCAAAGAGACATTTTCTTATTTTCCATGTTCCAATTCCTCCTTCGATAGTTGTGAATAGGCAATTTCTTGGTAAACTTCGTTATTAGCTAGAAGTTCCTTGTGGGTGCCTTGTCCCACGACTTTTCCTTGATCCAAGACCAAAATCAAATCTGCATCCATAATCGTTGAAATACGCTGTGCAACGATAAGCTTGGTCATAGACTTGGTTTTCTCTGCTAGCTCTTGGCGTAGGACACGGTCTGTCTTGTAATCCAAGGCTGAGAAGGAGTCATCAAAGATGAGGATTTCTGGCTTCCGAGCCAAGGCACGCGCAATTGCCAGACGCTGTCTTTGTCCACCTGAGAAGTTGGTTCCTCCTTGGGCCACTTCTGACGCTAAGCCCACTTCCTTGTCTTCGATAAAGTTCTTAGACTGGGCCAATTCCAAGGCTTGCCACATAGCTTGCTCACTAAGTGGTGTTTCTTGACTCTGTCCAAAATCTAGATTGCCCTTGACATCACCTGAAAAGAGAACCGCTTTCTGGGGAATATAACCAACCTTGTTACGCAAATCTTCTAAGGCATAGTCTTGAACATTGACACCGTCCACCAGAATTTCTCCTTCTGACACGTCGTAGAAACGTGGAATCAGATTGACCAGAGTTGATTTACCAGAACCTGTTGACCCAATAAAGGCCACTGTTTGACCAACATCTGCTCTAAAGCTAACATGCTCAATAACCGCCTCCGAATTTGCCGCATAGCGGAAGGTTACATCCTTAAATTCGACCTGACCTTTGAGGTTTTCATCAGCCAGCTGCACTTGAGCAGGGTTTTGGATAGAAGAATGCAAATCTAAAACTTGATTAATCCGCTTAGCAGAGACCATAGTTCGGGGAAGAACGATGAAGAGTGCTCCCATGAGAAGGAAGCCCATGACAACCTGCATAGCATAAGACATGAAAACAATCATGTCACTAAAGAGAGGCAGACGCGCTGTCGCAGCAGCGTCGTTAATCACATAGGCCCCAATCCAGTAAATCGCCACACTCAAACCACTTGAAATCCCCATCATGATAGGGTTCAAAATAGCCATAAGACGGTTGACAAACAAATTCAAACGGGTCAATTCATCATTTGCTGCTGCAAATTTGTCATTTTGGTAATCCTCTGCATTGTAGGCACGAACAACACGAATACCTGTTAAACTTTCACGAGTGATACTGTTCAGTTTATCAGTCAGACTTTGAATCAAGGACTGTTTTGGAAAGGCTAGCGTCATCAAAACGGTCGTCATCAAAACATTGACAATCACTGCCACAAGTACGGCCCAGAGCCAGTATTCTGAATGACCTAAAATCTTTCCTATAGCCCAGATAGCCATAATCGGACCACGCGTAACTACTTGCAAGCCCATGGTAATCAACATCTGAACCTGAGTAATATCATTGGTGGTACGAGTTAGGAGACTGGGAATAGAGAATTTCTTAATCTCTGTCTGCGAGTAATCCAAAACTCGGTTAAAAATATCACTTCTCAGCCTACTAGTATAAGAAGCCGCCACTCGGGATGCAAAAAATCCAACTGCAACTACGGACAAGAAGGCAAGAAAGGACATTCCCACCATCATGCTTGCCGGCTGCCACAACTCATCTAAATTAGTTCCTTGATTACCTAGCAAATCCGTAATTTTCGAGATATAGGTCGGCACTTCCAACTCCAGATAGACCGAAAAGCAGGTAAAGAGAATGGCTAGTAAAATCATCCCCCATTCTTTTCTACTAATTCGTTTGGCTAATTTCTTCATTCTCTCCTCCTATTCCCTTGATATTTTCCTGTAGTTGACCGAGAACTTTCTCAAAAATCAGCAATTCATCTTCATCAATGTCTTCCATCAACTGCTTGTCTATTCGTTCAAAAAAAGCCTTGACCTGTTGCATCTGAGAACGTGCTTTGTCCGTCAAACGAACAAATTTTGCCCGCTTATCGCTAGGACTCGCCTCCAATTCCACCAAACCATTTTGCACCATACGCTTGACCAAATTACTAGCAACAGACTTGCTAATATTGAGTTCCTGCTCGATATCTTTAATCAAGACCAAGTCTTGGTTTTTCTCACGATTATCCAAAAAACGAACAACCTGACCTTGAGGCCCACCCATAAATTCAATACCACAACGTTTGGCTTCCTTTTGCACCATCAGGTGAATCTGATGACCAAAACGCTTAAAGACTAACATGGGTTTATCCATACTAACTCCTTTCTAACCATTGCATTTAGTTCTCCTAGGAACTAAACAAGTTTCCATGAGAACTATTTTACCACTTTGAAAAGAGATGTCAAGAAAAAGTTTCCTAGAGAACTATTTTCTTGATTCAAAAAATCCCAAGTGATTTTTTCACTTAGGATCATGTTCTCTAGGTTAATTTAGAACCCGTCTACGTTTGTGTAGATCTTTTGTACGTCTTCGTCGTCTTCAAGGACACTGTAAAGTTTTTCAAAGGTTTCAAGGTCATCGCCTGACAATTCCACTTCTGACTGAGGAATCATTTCCAATTCTGTCACTTGGAATTCTTCGACACCTGACTCACGAAGGGCAACGATAGCCTTGTGAAGGTCAGTTGGCGCTGTGTAAACTGTGATTGTTCCTTCTTCTGCTTCTACATCATCCACATCCACATCTGCTTCTAGCAATTGCTCAAAGACTGCATCGGCATCTTCGCCAGCAAATACGATCACACCCTTGTTGTCGAAGAGGTATGAAACCGAACCTGAAGCACCCATGTTTCCGCCATTTTTACCAAAAGCTGCACGAACATTGGCTGCTGTACGGTTGACGTTAGAAGTCAAAGTATCAACAATCAACATAGAACCATTTGGCCCAAAGCCTTCGTAACGTCCTTCTGTAAAGGTTTCGTCTGTATTTCCTTTAGCCTTGTCCAAAGCTTTATCGATAACGTGTTTTGGCACTTGGGCTTGTTTAGCACGATCTATAACAAATTTCAAGGCTGAGTTCGATTCTGGATCTGGATCACCTTTTTTAGCTGCTACATAGATTTCTACACCAAATTTTGCATATACTTTAGAGTTAGCTCCATCTTTAGCCGTTTTCTTGGCTACGATATTGGCCCATTTACGTCCCATTAGGAATCTCCTTTTTTCACATTTTAATCTTTCTTATTATAACACAAGTTTTTTTGATTTTCACTAGAGGAAATGGATTTTATTAGCAAATACAGCTAGGAGAGCACTTCGGTTGCCAAGATAGCCTTGCCTTTCCATCATTATCAACATTCAAAAAAACTAGAATATTATCTGCAAATCGAAAGTTTGACAAAGTCAGCTCAAACTACTGTTTTGAGTTTGTAGATATAAGCAACAAAAACAATCATACTGCACCTTTTGTTGACAGTCTACTCCAGACATATCATAGTTCAAGTAAATACTTTGAAATTGAAATTCAACAGTTCTTATAGGTGCTATTGTATTCTAAGAAATCAATAGAAGAATTTCTAAACAAAACCATAATTTATGTGTTCCTGAAACAGAAATGTATGCTCTTTTTGATTTCACATGATACTGAAGTTAGACTAGTACACTGGCACTTCTAAAACAAGCAAAAGGTAGCTAATTCCCTGTATAGCAAGGAGTTTCACTACCCTTTTTACTTTTTCTTACAGCCACTGTTTGATAGACTCATTTTAACATCACGAGCATACTCCAATGGAAATCGCTAGGCAAGAGATAAACTTTCAGATATTCGCAGAGAGAGCATCGCCTCTTTTTGTCGCAAACATTCTTCTCTCCTAATCATTTTCTACCTTATCTTCTACCTGAGGATAGAGAGTTGTTCCCCAAATAGAAATCGTCCGCTTACGCACTAGTGGCAAATCGGTTTTTTCATAAACCGTACGCCACCATTCCCAAGCAAGTCCGGTACACTCTCTAATTTTGACAGAGAGATTGCGAACATTCCCTTTTAAAGGAATACTAGTGGTAAAATGAGCCGTCAAATCCTGGCCATTTCTGTCCCAAGCCTTAGGAGTCAAGACTTCCTTGCCTTGATAATCATAGGATAATTCATCCCAAGTAATGTAATATTGAGCAACATAGGCACCACTATGATCCAAGAGTAAATCTCCGTTTCTGTAAGCTGTCACCTTAGTCTCAACATAGTCTGTACTGTTTTGAAAGGTCGCAACTACATTGTCCCGTAAAAAAGAAGTTGTATAGGAAATCGGCAAGCCTGGGTGATCTGCTGTAAAGCGACTGCCTTCTTGAATCAAGTCCTCTACCATATCCACCTTGCCTGTTACAACTCGGGCACCCGAACTTGGGTCGCCCCCTAAAATAACCGCCTTCACTTCTGTATTGTCCAAAATCTGCTTCCACTCTGTCTGAGGAGCTACCTTGACTCCTTTTATCAAAGCTTCAAAAGCAGCCTCGACTTCATCACTCTTACTCGTGGTTTCCAACTTGAGATAAACCTGACGCCCATAAGCAACACTCGAAATATAGACCAAAGGACGCTCTGCAGAAATTCCTCTCTGCCT
>NZ_VMLY01000019.1:0-12175 GCF_013276905.1 Streptococcus sp. 3109
GATTTTCGAAGAGTATTAACTAATTTCTTCTTACCAATTCCACCATATCATAAGGCAGGGTATTGGCAGCTTCCTTCAAGGAATAGTTCTCTAAGTTATTGACATTTTGTCGTAACTTCTTGGCATACTTGGTCGTAATCAATCGTTTTTCTTCGTATTCGAAAATCAACTTGCGCTCCAGATAATATCCTCTCAGCATTTCATCGATATTGTTGGGCTTGACGCGATTGATAACCCGTTCGACAAAGGCACCACTGCTGATAATAGCTGTTTCACGAAGACGAGACTCCTGCATAAAACTAATCAAAGAGCGTCTATAGACTCCCTTCAGGTTTTCCAAACTTTCAATAATCATCTCTGTATTGGCAAGATAGAGCTCTGCTATTTGGTCATAATCAAGAGCACGGAGACGGCTTTGCTCCTTGTCCTTCCAGCTACGGAAGGTCTTTCCGAGAGTAAAAACTTCATGCAGGAGAAAACGTAAAATCCGCAAGGAAACAAGGAAATAATAGGTCAATCGTGACGCAAACTTACGATTGATTCCTCGTTCTATATTTTTCAGATAACGTTGGTAAACTCGGTAAGCACGATTGCTAATGTTCCCCTCTTCATAGGCCTGTTCCAATCCATCACTTTCAATACTAAGAATCAAGAGTTTCAAGGCAGCCCAGTCTTCTTGATCATCCTGGTTTTCTTGGCTTAAAATGAGATTTTCAATACGTCCATGATAATTGTCAATAGCCGCATAGAGGGGAAGTTTATTTCTAGTGCCTTCCAACTCTTTTTCCAACTCTAGCGTTACTTCATTCAAAATGGCGATATGCATGAGATAATTCTTGCTTTCTTCCTCTTCATCCGAAAGATGAGGCAAAACCAAGAGACCGGTTAAAAAGCTGACAAGCGTCACACCTGCGACAAGGAAAAGTAAGATTGGATATTCCTGCTCTAGATTACTTGGTATCAGAAGAATCGTAGCAATCGACACCGTTCCCTTAACACCTGAAAAAGTCAAGAGAAGCATATCCTTCATATACTTATTTAGCTTTTTCTTGAGACGTCTAGTCCTATAGGCATAATAGCCATAGATCATGACAAAACGAATGGCAAAGAGGACAAAGGTAAGGGCTATAAGAGATAGCAGCAAGAGTAGAGGATTATAGATTGGATTGGTCAAGATAGGCTCTGCTATCATTTCCAACTCCATCCCTAAAATCACAAAGACAGAACCGTTGAGCATAAAGTTGACTGTGTGCCAGACCGTCTCGGTAACCGTATCCACTTGGGCTTCGAGGAGCGTAATTTTCTTAAAACGGCTTGCCTTTAAAATCCCAGCAACTACGACGGCAATAATCCCTGAAACATGGACTTCTTCTGCCAGAAAGAAGGTCACTAGAGGCAAACTCAATTCTAATAAAAGCTCACTGGCAATATCCGTTGCGCGCACACTTAATAAGAAGGTATGGAGGAAACGATTGGTCATGGCTGTTAAAAAGCCAATTAAAAAACCGCCTAGAATTGAAAAGATGAGCGAACTACCCGCTTGTCCAAGGGAAAAGGCTCCAGTTGTCCAAGCTGTCAAAGCTACCTGAAAAGCCACCAAACCAGAAGCATCATTCAAGAGTCCTTCACCCTTAAGAATATTGGACACGCGCTTAGGAAAGCTAAACCGCTCCGAAAGAGAGGCAAAGGCCACCAAATCCGTAGGGCCAAGTGCTGCCCCAACAGCCAAGCAAGCCGCCAAGGGAAGACTGAGCCAAAGAAGATGGGCCAAGCCACCCAAACTCAGGGTTGAGATAAAAATCACTGGAAATATGAGATAAACAATGATTCGCCAGTGTTTTAAAATAGCTGTAATGTCCGCTTCTTCCGACTCTCGAAAAAGCAAGGGCCCGATAACCAGGGCCAAAAACAACTCGGTATTGAGATGAAAGTCAGTATTGGGTAAAAAGAGACCAATCACAATTCCCAAAAGAATCTGCACCAAAGGGAGAGGCAAAAAGGGCAGGAGCTTATTGGTTGTACTCGAGACAATCAAGACCAGTAAAAATAGGATGAGGTAAATCAGTAATTCCACGCACGACCTCCTTAGTCTTTTTTACAACAGGATTCAAATATCTCCTTCTGCTCTTTGATTTTTTGGTCAATCTTGGAACAGTCTTTGTGCTCAATTTTTCTCTGACACCGTTCCATCTCAAGAGCAACTAATTTTTTCTTGATTTTAAGCATTTTTTTGCTCATATGCGCTTGATCTAGCACGCCCACCGCTCGTTCGTGGTGGGTTGACTCAACAAAATTCTGGCGCATGGCATCCAGCTTTTCACGTAGGTATTGTTTATCCATGTCTATATCTCTCTAATTTTTCAATCATTACTAAAAATGGTGGGTTGTTGACTTGGTTTAAAGTTCGGTAAATGGCAGCTGTATACTCCTGTTGGTTCAACTGGCTAACAAAATCCAAGACAGCATCCCTCTCGAGGTCGCCTCCATCATGACCATAATAGATCATAATGGCAATTCGTCCACCTTTGACAAGTAAATGACACAGCTTTTCTAAGGCTTCAATCGTTGTCTGAGGTCGGGTGATGACAGACTTATCAGCTGATGGCAAATAGCCCAGATTAAAAATCCCTGCCTTGGCTTCTGTCACAAACTGGTCCAGTGTTTCATGACCTTGCAAGATTAACTGGACATTTGTCATTCCAGCTTGGTTCAAACGCTCTTGCGTCTTTTCCAAGGCTTGCTCCTGAATATCAAAGGCATAGACTTTCTTGGCTAGCTTGGCTAAAAAAAGCGTGTCATGACCATTTCCCATAGTCGCATCCACTACGATATCGTCCTGAGTTACTACCTCAGCCAAAAAATCATGTGCCATCTCAAGTGGTCTTTTCATTTTCAAACTCCTGTTTTACAGCCTTGCATCCTTGAACGCTTCCACGACGTCGCATCTCCATCTCAATGCTGTTGAGAACTTCCCATTTATTGAGGCTCCACATAGGTCCAATCAGCATATCCCTAGGTGCATCTCCTGTGATTCGATGGATGACAATATGTTTGGGAATGATTTCCAGTTGATCACAGATGACCTTGACATATTCGTCCTGACTCATCAGTTGTAAACGTCCCTCATGGTAATCCCGTTGCATTCGCGTATTGGTCATCAGGTGAAGCAAGTGCAGTTTAATTCCTTGAATATCGTTATCCGTGACACAGCGGCGGACATTTTCAATCATCATCTCATGGGTTTCACCAGGCAAGCCATTGATCAGATGAGAAACAATCTCAATCTTAGGATATTTCCGAAGTCGTTTGACCGTTTCCACATACAATTCATAAGTATGGGCACGATTAATCAAGTCAGAAGTTGCCTCATAAGTGGTCTGCAAGCCCAATTCAACCGTCACATGCATGCGCTCCGATAAGTCAGCTAGGTAGTCGATGGTCTCATCAGGCAGACAGTCTGGGCGTGTTCCGATATTGATTCCTACTACACCTGGCTCATTGATAGCCTGCTCATAGCGCTTTCGGATGACTTCCACCTTTTCATGGGTATTGGTAAAATTTTGAAAATAAACCAGATACTTCTGAACATCTGGCCATTTACGATGCATAAAGTCAATTTCCTTATAAAATTGCTCACGGATAGGCGCATCCGGTGCTACAATAGCATCTCCAGAACCTGAAACCGTACAAAAAGTACAGCCTCCATGAGCCACAGTTCCATCACGATTGGGACAGTCAAACCCCGCATCAATAGGGACTTTAAAAGTCTTTTCTCCAAAGAGTTTTCGATAATAATCATTCAAGGTGTTATAAGATTTCATAACCTTCATTATAACAAAAAACACCCACAATCTCAAAAGCCTGACTTTCCTATAAATTCCTCTGTTTCTCGTTTCCATTAGCGATTTTTTATGATACAATATGGATATGATTTTAATGAAATTAGCATCTATTTTATTATTGATACTGACCTTAGTAGTCTGCATTATCATAACCAAACTGTTTAGATTAAAAAAAATAGGCTTCAACTTTGCGGATTTAGCTTTTCCAGTCTTGGTATTTGAGTATTACTTGATTACAGCTAAAACCTTTACCCATAATTTCCTCCCTAGACTGGGACTAGCCCTCTCACTTCTAGCCATTATTCTCGTTTTTTTCTTCCTTTTGAAAAAACGCAGCTTTTACTATCCTAAATTCATCAAATTCTTCTGGCGTGCAGGATTCTTATTAACCCTTGTCATGTATATCGAGATGATTGTTGAATTGATGGCTCAGAAATAAAAAACTAAATCGAAAACACCTCAATCAAGCTGAAATACAGTGATTGAAGTGTTTTTTTCTTTATCTATTTTTTCATCAATTCCTATTTTCTTTATCAGGAAAGAGGTAACCAATACCTACACAAGCCAGCACACCTGCTCCAATGACCAAACCACTTGAAATTGGCAACAGGTCCAAAATTGCATTTGCGATGATAAAGGCAATAATTAAACACATCAGACTAGCCTTGTAGTCTTTTTTCAAAAGATTCTCTAGAGTGAAATAGAGGAACAAGCCTACCGGAATCAGTGACCAGAGGTTGACATCTAAACTTGGCCAGCCAACAGAACCAAAATACACTACTGTCGCTGCTGCTACTAAAAATACAATCCCTAATAATTTTTTCATTTTTATCTCCCATTTCTTTTTTAGGAACTTGAGTTGTCTAATACTGCCCCCTCACGTCCCTTACAAAAATCATTGTAGCAGAGGTCAGTTTCAAGAACAAGTTCTTTTGCCTATCTGGTCTCTATACCGGTCTAAGTGGCTCAATAATAGCCGTAAAATAAGGAAATAGGTGAAAAACTTCCTTCCAAATAAAAAGGAATTAAGCAACCAAACGCTACTTAATTCCTTGAAATTGTCTCATCACCTCTATTAGCCTTTAAATTTTGATAGACTCTATTTTCTAATCAATATGACCAATATTGTCAATACTAACCCTTTCAATCAATTCATTAGTTATCGAAACTAAGTCTATTAATAGATCCAAAAAAGAGTATCAATAGTAAAGTAAACTAAATAATTAAGTTATAAATAGCTATTTTTACAAAACTGTTTCATCATCATACTATCTCAGTACACAAACCATTTTTCTATAGCTTTTGTCTTAATCTTGATCTTTTTTCTTTAATCCAAGAAATGCACCTAAGGTAAACATTATTCCAGCAATGAATGGTGTAAAACCTTCTCTAACTGTTCCGGTTTTTGGCAATCTATCAGAATTGTTAGTATCCGATTTACTATCGATATTGGTATGTTTATTAGCTATATTCTCTGGTTCATTAAGATAAACTTCCTTCTTATTTTCAAAGTTTTTATCATTTTTATCAGGAACTGGAGCTGTAACATCCTTAGTTGAATCAGATCTTTGACTTTCATCTAATTGACTATAATTTACTTGTACAGAAACTGTAGATTTGACATCCTTAGTTGAATCAGGTTTTTGTGAATGATGTTCTCTTTGTAAATCCTCCTTTTTGTAATTTTCATCTAATTGACTATGATTTGCTTGTACCTTATCTTTCTTTTTCGATACATCAAAAGTAGGTTTATTTTCCTCCTCCTTTTTCTCCTCTATTTTCTTGAATACAGGTTTTATAAGGGTATCTTTTGATAGATTAAGAACATAGCCAACGTCTTTTTTCCCTTCGAAACCAGAAATTTCCCAGCCATCAAATTGATATCCTTTTTCTAATTCACCCTCATAGACAGGTAAAATGAAATCTTCTTCCGACACTATCGTTGAACTCATTTCTTTTCCATTTTGAATGGTCACAGTTACCCTATGAGGTTTTAGTTCTCTTACCTCTCCCGTATCTTTGTTTAAAATGAATTCTTTTACGGTTGTATTTCTTGCGAAATCTTTTACAAGAATCTTAATATTTAGTGTCTTATCTGTTAGTTGTTTAATATCATCAAATGATTTATATTCTTTTCCATTTACATAAATATGTTTGTCTTGAATCTCACCATTGAATCCATTATCTCTTTTATCATTGATGTTAAAGACTACAGATTTTCCATCAGCATATTCGATACTTGTATTTCCCTTGGGATCAATGTTTACTTCTGGTTTAACATTATCATATAAAAATTGATAGTGGACTCCAACCGCTTTCGCATTCAAATTGCTATAGCCAGTTTGAAGATAAACATTTCCATCCATATCTGTTACCTTATCTGGAAATCCGTTTGCTTTATAATCTTTCATCCCCCAGTCCATGATGTCACCGTCTTTAACATTAAGCTTAACGTTAAAATCTCTAGTGTTATCAATGTGTAAATCTCCGTAGATTAAATAATTATCTACAACCGATTCATTAACTCTCAATTCCCAGTTAAAACCACCCTTATCAGAAATCTTACCTCTTAAATAAAACTCTGGATTTCGTACATAAATTTTATTAAATTTAGATGGATTAAAGTAGTTCTTATCCATTGAAAGGTTTACTGGTTTGGTATCAATAAATAACATGGAGCCATCTTCTTTTATAGCTTCTACATTAGAATATTCCTCCCCATGATACTCTTTATTATCTTTACCAAATAATACAAGTTTAGAGGAATCTGTCACAAGATTTCCATCTTTATCGATTGCCTCCCCTTTATCATTCATGTTAAAGGTAAACACTTGATATCTTACAATGTTAAAGCCATCCAAAGCCGACATTAATACTGATTGAGTGCTTCTTCCATCTTTAACATTTCTACTATCAGCATAAATTATTTTTTCTGAAAGGACTCTTAGATTAGGATTGGCCTTTTGTATTTTTGCTATATCTTCATTGCTATAGACTCCATTTCCTTCTAACATATCCGTTTTTCCAGGATTATAGGTAGTCACTTTTAGTGCATAGCCTTTTCTCAGAATGATATTATCCTTTAATAGATATTGTTGTTTTTCTGAATCAGAATAGATTTTACCAGATTCCATTTCAGTTAAATTGTTTGGTTTGTTTTTTGAAAGATCACCTTCTCCTAATTCTATTACATTCCCATAACTTGATGCATAGGGATATTCTGTTTTAGTTTCCCTATTTTTTTCAGGCATTCTAATTTTAGTTTTAGCTTTTGTTTTACCCTTATCTTTTACAAGGATATTCATATCACCCGTAAAGGATAGACCATCGACTACATCATTTGTATTTGCAAATAAGTCAAAGGTTAGAGTTTTAGTTTGTGGGTCGTATTTACTTGCCTTAATTTCTATTAATTTGAAGCCATTGCCATAGTAAGCCTTAGCATTTTTGGATACATTACTTACTTTTCCAAGAATTTCAAAATGTCCATCCTTTGATGGGCTTAATACACCACCAAGCTTTGATTTAACATCATCAAGTTTCTCAGTCTCATATTCTAGAGCACTTCCATCCACATAGGCAGTTATATTTCCCTTAGTATCATATCGATAATCAAGCTCTACTTTTCTTTTTCCGCCATTTACAAAGTCTTCTTCTTCCTTATATTTCTTTTTAATTAGTTTCTTTAGGTCTTTATTTTCAAAGTTTCTTACAGTAGAGATTTCTTTGTCTAACTCTAGAGTTGAAGGTCCCTCTATAGGTTTTTCTTCAACAGTCTCTTTCTTTTCTTCTACGTTATTTGAGGCTTCTGGACTTTGGGCATTTTTAAGTTTATCTTCAGAAATTTCCCCTAGTTTTTTGTAAGAAGAAGCATCTTTGTCAGGATCTACTAGGTAATAAGAAATCATTCCATTTTTGTCAGCCTTATCAGCAAATTTAATTCTATGGATTTTGGTAAAGTTGCTTGCGCCATCTAGGGCGATTACTTCGATGATTTTTCCTCTTAAATTTCCTGCTCCGCTAATTTCGTAGATGGTATTTCCGTCTTTGTCAAGTTTCCTATTTCTTCCTTCACCCTCTCCGGCGTAAGTTACATCAAGATTTTTCTCAACATCTCCATACTTATCGACAAGAGCTGCACCTGCATACCATACTTCGTTGGCTACTTCTTCAAATTTCTCAGGATGTTCTTTTTGGTCTCTAGCAAACAAGGTTTCGTGTTTGTACTCATCCTTTACCTTGTGGTAGGTATCTTTTGCAATCAATTTAATTTTATCTGGATTAGAAAAATCAATTGAAATAATTCTTGGAGCTGTATTATCAATTTTTACTGGTATATAAGAAACCTGCCATGGATAATCCTTGGTTAATCTATATTTGAATTTATAGAAATATTGACCTTCCGCAATCGGTTCAAATTGACCTCTTATCCTAGTAGCAGGATCTTGATTATCCTTACTTTCTGGTGCATTTTCTTCTCTACCTCTAGGATTATAGATGAGTCCATCCCACTTCAAGTCACCCCAAACTTTTAGTTTAGATGATTTGATTCCCTTTGCATCATTGCTTTTAGAATTTAAAATTCCTCTAATAAAGTGTTCTCTCGAAATGACTTTTAAGTCTCTTTGATTTTCTCCCTCTTTATTTATATTTACTATTGAAATCAATCCTTCTTCTGCACTTCTTAATACAAGTGGAGAAGGTGTTAATCCTCTTTCTAGTGAAACACTTTGTGGTTCTCCCTTTGAGTCAAGTGGATATACCCTAGCAACATTAGATCCACTAGTGGATTCTGCATGAATACCTTGGTTGTTAAAGGCAAATAAGTCTGGGTCTTGGTCTAGTGATGTAATATTTTTATCTTTTCTGTTTTGAATAATAGCTGCTGGATTAAATTTATCTATACCATGTTCTCCACCAATACCCTTGTTCAAGGTTCCAGGAATTTTCGGTTTACCATCATCATCATAACCTTCCATTGTTTTTGATTTTGATCCTTCTTCCCAAGCCCATTTATCAAGGATTGGTTCGTGGTTCCAATTCCCAGCAAATCCCATTAGAGGCATCGACAAAGAAGGTTGGAAGTTTATTTTCTTCCCGTTAGAGTTTAGAGCTTCCATTTCTTCCACTGACTCAAAATGAATAAATGATTCTACAAATTTATTTTTGTCTTTAGCCTCTCCAACATTTATAACCGCATTCAAATCAAAGCTAGAATTTGCGCCTATAGTGAAAGTATCATGCTCAAATGTGATATTTGCTCCTTTGATTTTTTCTGGGTGGATTTCTGGAACAATTTGCTTACCATCTGGAGATTTTTCATCTTTATATGTTTCATCCAGTTTTAATCTGTCAGTTAGAGAATCTGTAGTTATCGCTGATGCTGAAACTTTAAAGGTTAAAGGTCTGTCTGATGTATTGTGAAGCTTAACTGTAAAATATTTTTCTTCTCCTTTTATTTCTTTAAGAGAAATAGAACCATAAGAGTTTACCAAACCTTTAGAATCCTTGTTTTTGAAAGTCGCTACAACTTCATTTCTCAAAGCATTGGCAACATTAATTAGCCCTGCTCCCTGTTGTCTAGGTGATGCAAAGTATTGGCTTTTTTCTTTCCAAGACGTTGCGTCCATCATAGGTCGCGCAGTATTTTGTAAAGCAATTTTTGTAAGACTTGTAAGGTCTATTTTGTCATCTCCCTCAAGATTTTTCAATACAGGTCTTTCAAGCATTTCCTTTAACTTCGGTCTAATCAAAACAGTAGAAGCTGCTACGATTGGAGTTGCCATACTAGTTCCTGACATATAGCCATAAGTTGATTTCCCATTAATGACATTGAGAGTAGATTTAATGTTTTTACCAGGTGCTGAAACATCGGGTTTTAAAAGTAAATCTACTCTTGGCCCCCAAGATGTGGATCCTGCTGGAACGATGATATCTTCTTTATAGAGTTCTTTGTCTGTGTCAGGTGCAAACTTAAAGTCAATCTCTTTTTCGTCACCTACATTCGGTTTGTTGGAATTAAAACTTTCCATATCAATTGGATAGTATTGCTCCAATTTATCTTTAAAATCTTCTTTATTATTTCTTTTGACTTCAGTTTTTTTATCAGGATTAATCATGTTCCATAGCTTTACACCATCATCTCCTGAAATTGAAAACACTTGACTTTTAGTAGCTTCATCCGCTTCATATCCCATAGCTGGAAGCTCTGTCCAATTATCTCTATTGTAGTAATTGACAGTATTTACAACCATAATGGCGCGTGCGCCCTTATCCGTAGCTTTTTTAAAAGCATTTTTTAAATCCTTTGTATAAATTCTATCCATTACTGCAATTTTGCCCTTAAGATTCAAACCTATCAACTCTTGGTCTTGGCCCTTGCCTATATATACAAATTTCAATTTATCAGGAGCTTTTGAACCATCTTCATTTGTTGTGATTTTATTCTTATCGAAAAAGGCCCCTATATTTCTGTATTTAAAATTTTCTCCACCTATGTTGACTTTATCAAACTCAACTGTCTGATTTTTAGCAGAAGCGACCGCTATCGCATCTTCATGTGCTGCAGTTCGCGTTACATTTCCAGTATCTGTCATTTTCAGATGATTATTTGCCACTAAATCCCATGAAGAGCTTGAAGCAGAAGTCGCATAGTTACCCGTAGCTACAACCATTGGAATGCCTGCTTTTCTTAATGCTCTAATAGCTTGCCAATATTTCTCACCTACAAGACCTGTTCCTGTAAAACCAGATGATACAGAAACAACATCAACGTTGTGTTTGATCGAATCTTCAATAGCATGAAACATTGTTTCATCCCCTGCGAACCCAGATCCTGCGTCAGAGTACATTTTATAAGAGAAGATCTGTGCATTAGGCGCAATTCCATCTATTCCGTTAAAGTTTTTGATATCTTGTTCAGTATCATTTCCCGCAAGAATCCCTGCAATATGCATCCCATGTGGATCAAAATAATCACTTCCATCATCAGCTTTTTCTACAGTTATTTTACCACCATTATAATAATTAAAAGCATGAGGAATCTTATCACTCAACCAGAAATTTTTATCAGTACCTTTTAAGTCTTCTTTTTTAAATCTCATTGAGTCTTTAGCATCATCGTCGATTCTCATGGCCTTATGCCTATAATCTGTACCGGTATCGATATTTGAAATAACCATACCTCTACCATCAAAATTTTTACCAAATTGAGCATTAATGGCCTTTAGGTAATCGATAGCTTCCTCAACTCCAATTTCCTTTCTGGCATGATTCATCATGGGCTGGACTTTTTGTGACCGTTCAACCGATGAAATACCTTCTATTAGTTTAATTTTATCCAGATTATCTGGAGTTGTTTCTATTGAAACACCATTAAAAATCGTATTATAGGTATATAAAACGTTTGTATCCTTAAGATTGGATAATTCCTTGATTGCTTTTTCTCCAGATTCTTTATCTTTAAATTCAGCAATATAGACAAGTTTATCCTCTTTTTTGGGACTTTCTGGATCTTTACTTGCAGACGAGTCCGCTTTATCTTCTTTGATTGTTTCTTCTTCATTGCTAGTTTTGTTATCTATCACAGATTCTTTACTAACAACTTCTTTTTCCTCAATAACCGTTGTTTTCTTCTCTTCAGTATCTTTTGAAGTTTCTATAGCATTATGAATATTTTCATGTTTTTCTTTATTTTCTGCTTCCTTATCTACTACTACTTTTTCTGTATCAGAGATAGTTAAAGCATCTTCAGAGCTAGATGTATCTGCTAAAACTACCTCATTAGGGACATATGCTGCTAAAATAACTGCAGCTGTGGTTAATGACAATACTGTACTTTTTTTCATTTTAATTCCTTACATATTTATTTAACTTCCAATAGATAGTAAACTTTAACTTTGCTAGCCTTTGTTATAAAAAGTTTTACTAAGTATTATCTAGGAAATAGAGTAGTACATTTATATATAATTGTTAGCTCTCCATAAAAATAGTATATCATTTAAAAAATTTAAGTCAAGAAAAATTAAGGTTGGTTAATTTTATTTTTAACGCATGTTAATAAATGATGCAAAAGTTTCGTACTTAACGGGGATACATTATAAGCACATTCATACCATCAAAAATAGTAGCAATCAAATTGAACCACTACCAAAATCACAAAGTCAAACATCATTGATGAAATATCAGCGCTATTAAACAATATAAATAACCGCTAAGAATAAGGCTTAACGGTTATTCCTACATATCTATTTTTTCAAATCTTCAGTCATATGTTCACCTGTGACCTAGGCTTTACGAGTGCCTTGCTCTAGCAACTAATACTCAATGAAAAT
>NZ_VMLY01000002.1:0-5411 GCF_013276905.1 Streptococcus sp. 3109
CCAGAAAGTATTGAAGCTTACGAAGCTGCTAAGAAAGAAGCAGAAGATGCCGTAACAGCAGCTAAGCAAGCAGCAACAGATGCATTAGCTAAAGGTGACGATGCGACAGCGGCTGAAGTTCAAGCAGCGAAAGAAAAAGTAACCGCAGCTCAAGGTAAGTTGGACAAAGCGAAAGAGAAGTTAGTCGATAAAGCAGACAAGACAGCTCTAACGCAAGCTAAAGAGGACTTGGAAGCAGCCCTTACTCCAGGAGCATCAACATCTGGTAAGACAGAAGCAAGTAAGAAAGCTTATGAAGACGCGAAGACAAAAGCTAACGCAGCAGTAACCGAAGCTGAAAAAGTGATTGCCAACGCGAACGCAACGGAACAAGACGTAGCGGATGCGAAAGCGAAAGTTGATGAAGCGAAGAAAGAACTTGATAAAGCCAAAGAAGGCTTGGTAGATAAACCAACTTCTGTACCAAGTAATGATGACAACACTAACAATAGTGCTAACACCAACAACGGTGCTAATACCGACAATAGCAGTAACAGCAATACTAGTGGCGACACTAACAATAGTGCTAACACGAACAACGGCGGTACTACCACCCCTGCTGACAGCAATAGCGATAGTGTGACACCAGATAACAGTGCCAATACTCCAGCTCCTGGTGTGACGACCGACGATAGTAGCAACACCACCCCTGCTACTCCATCATCTACTGTTGGGCAGGCTCAAGCAAGTACTCCAGCTCAAGAAACACCAGTTTTTACAAACACTCCAAACAATTCAGGCGATACAGCAACTCCTAGCGAGACTCGTCCTGTTGACAAGTCTGAACTTGCGCGATTGGTTGAAGAACTAGAAACTCGTTTGAAAGACTTGGATGGTATTGATCAATCTGTCATCGACGCTGCTAAGATCATTCTCGGAGAGGGTCAAGCAGCCCTTAGAAATACTGACTTGACAGAGGCAGGCTTGAAAGAGATGACTGCTAAGGTCAAAGAAGCCCTCGAATCCTTGAAAGGCAAGCAAGCGACTAAGGATGAAGAAGAAACGAAAGAAACAAGGAAAGAGCAAGGTCATCTTCCATATGGTACGATGATTGGCAGCCTACTTGCCCTTCTTGGTCTCCTTCTCTTCCTCATCGCTCGTCGCAAGAAAGAGTCGGAACTCAAGAAATTGACCAAGGAATTGACTAAGGTTCTGCAAGAAAGCGACCTTACAAGTGTAGATGCGAAAGTCCTCGACCAAGCACGAGAAGCTCTCGCTCAAGCAGTTGCTTTCCTAGCCAATGAGAAAGAGTCTGACCACACAGAAGATGAGTTGATTGAGAAACTCAAAGCTATTCTTGCTCAGTTAAGATAAGCGACATGTGAAATATCGCAGGCGACCATAGAAGTTACTACATTGCTGGATAATGACGATAGGAAAAGTTAGTAGCAAACCTGTAGTGGGAAGTTGCCAGCTTCTAGCGGGGAAGTGGTTTTGGGAACAGGACACCATCTTTTGGATGGGAATCCTTCCTCCTCTAGTACAAGTAGAAGGCTTTGATGGTAGAATAAGATAAAGAAGAAACACGAGACAAGTAAGATAGTTCATGAAATGGAACTGAAAATTGCTGGTGTGGACTCTTGAAGGAAGTAATGGATAGAAAGAAGTTGAAAAGCGTCTTTCTATCCATCTTTCTTTAGGAGTATATGTAAGCGCTTTAAAAAGAGAAAGGGTAATGGAATGGGGAAACATGAAAGTAGAAAAAACAAATCTATTTTATTAGTAGGGAATGGAATCAATAGATTATTTGCAAACGAGCCAGAAGATGATGATTCCTTTAATATAGAAAAGTTTAGAGGCGAAAAAGAAGCTGAGATAAGCGAGTCTTTACGTTTTCCAATGAGGATTTCAGTACTCTATAAGGGGAAAGAGGAAACTGTTGCGGAAGAACTAACTGATTTTTTGAAGAATAAGATGACGATTTCAGAAAGGAAGAAAAAGTTTCTTGAGAACTTATTAGCGTTAGAAGTAGAGAATATTTTGACGACGAATTACAGCTTTGAATTTGAAAAAACAATCTGTACTAATCCATCTATTGGAAAAATTTTAAATCTATATGGATATGGGAAGGAGGGGGAAATCAGTAAAAAGGAAAAGGAACTAGGAATTTATCAGTATATAAAATTAGGTGATCGAAAAAAATTATGGCATATACATGGAATAGCAACCAGAAAAAACTCTATTATACTAGGACAATACCATTATGGTTATTTGCTTTCGCAGGTGATAGGATATACGTCTGAATTATTAAGAAGATGGAATTCTAAAAATGATTTTTATCATCATTCATGGATTGATTATTTTGTAAGCAATGATGTTCATATCCTTGGTTTTGCTTTCGATTTAGCTGAAATCGATTTGTGGTGGCTACTCGCATATAAGAAGAAACATTTTGAATTTACAAAGGTGTATTTTTACTCTACAGTTGGAGATTTAGATAATAATGTGAGAATACTCTTGTGTACATATGGCGTTATTATAAAAGAAATAAGTACGGCTGACTATCATGATTTTTATAATCAAGTTATTACTGAAATAAGAAATGGGATAAAAATGGATAGAGATGTTACATAAGAAATTGTAAGAGGTCTGTTCCCTCTTGATAAAATGACTCTCATTTGACTTTTTGCACCAAAAGTAGCATCATATTCGGTGCAAAGGAGGTGTGATAGATGAACGATAAGCAGGAAATAGTAAACAGGATAGAAAATTTTGAATCGAATCAAGTTTTTATAGCAAATGATTTCTTTGATATTGCAGGATATGAAACTGTTCGTAGTACATTAAATCGTCTTGTAAAAGACAAAAAGGTTACTCGCATTTTGAAAGGTATTTATTATAAACCAAAATATATAGAACTGATTGGAGAGTATGCAATGGCCTCTGTGGATGAAGTTGCTGATGCTATTGCTAGAAAATATAATTGGACCATTGTTCCATCGGGGAACACAGCCCTTAATTTACTTGGTTTATCTACGCAGGTAGCAGCAAAATGGACCTATATATCAGATGGAAGATATGCCAGTTTTAATGTTGGTAAGGAAAGGATAGAATTTAAGCATAGAAATAATGGAGATATTTCAAATATGTCAACCTTAACTGCAATGGTGATACAATCTGTCAAGGCAATGGGGAAAGAGAACATTACTTCTCAGCAGATTGACTACTTACGGAAAAAATTATCTGAAGAAGAAAAGTCAACATTACTAGCTGAAGGTAAAACTACAAGTGTCTGGGTATATAGTATTATCAAGAAAATATCAGAGGTGTAGGGATGTTTAAGGATAAATCGATTGGGAAAAATAAATCAATTTCTCAGAATGTTTTTAGAAGTCACGATGTCTATTCTCGCTTCAATCTACTAGAAATTCCATAGATAGAAAACTACATAATCTCTACAGATACGGATGTTGGAGTTGATGTGAGATGCTTTGGCTTGCTGGAGGAATTGTGGATTGCCAAACTGTATCATTGAAATTATTGCTCAAATTTGTTATGATATAAATATGAATAAAAGTAGACTGGGACGTGGCAGACACGGGAAAAAGAGACATGTATTATTGGCTTTGATTGGTATTTTAGCAATTTCTATTTGCTTATTAGGCGGATTTATTGCTTTTAAAATGTATCAGCAAAAAAGTTTTGAGCAGAAGATTGAATCTCTCAAAAAAGAGAAAGACGATCAATTGAGTGAGGGAAATCAGAAGGATCATTTTCGTAAGGGACAAACCGAAGTGATTGCCTATTATCCTCTCCAAGGGGAGCAAGTGATTTCGTCTGCTAAGGAGCTGATAAATCAAGATGTTAAGGACAAATTAGAAAGTAAGGACAATCTTGTTTTCTACTATACAGAGCAAGAAGAGTCAGGTTTAAAGGGAGTCGTCAATCGTAATGCGATCAAACAAATCTATGATTTAGTTGCTTTTAAGGTTGAAGAGACTGAAAAGACCAGTCTAGGAAAGGTTCACTTAACAGAAGATGGGCAACCTTTTACACTTGACCAACTCTTTTCAGATGCTAGTAAGGCTAAGGAACAGCTGATAAAAGAATTGACCTCCGTCCTAGAGGATAAGAAAATAGAGCAAGACCAGAGTAATCAGATTGTAAAAAGCTTCTCCGACCAAGACTTGTCTGCATGGAATTTTGATTACAAGGATAGTCAGATTATCCTTTATCCAAGTCCTGTGGTTGAAAATTTAGAAGAGATAGCCTTGCCAGTATCTGCTTTCTTTGATGTTATCCAATCTTCGTACTTACTCGAAAAAGACGCAGCCTTGTACCAGTCTTACTTTGATAAGAAACATCAAAAAGTTGTCGCTCTAACCTTTGATGATGGTCCAAATCCAGCAACGACTCCGCAGGCATTAGAGACTCTAGCTAAATATGGTGTTAAAGCCACTTTCTTTGTGCTTGGGAAAAATGTTTCTGGGAATGAGGACTTGGTGAAAAGGATAAAATCTGAAGGTCATGTTGTTGGAAACCATAGTTGGAGCCATCCGATTCTCTCGCAACTTTCTCTTGATGAAGCTAAAAAGCAGATTACTGATACTGAGGATGTGCTAACTAAAGTGCTGGGTTCTAGTTCAAAACTCATGCGCCCGCCTTATGGAGCCATTACAGATGATATTCGCAATAGCTTGGATTTGAGCTTTATCATGTGGGATGTGGATAGTCTGGACTGGAAAAGTAAAAATGAAGCAGCTATTTTGACGGAAATTCAGCATCAAGTAGTTAACGGCTCTATCGTTCTGATGCATGATATTCACAGCCCGACAGTCAATGCCTTGCCGAAGGTCATTGAATATCTGAAAAATCAAGGGTATACCTTTGTGACCATACCAGAGATGCTTAATACTCGCCTAAAACCTCATGAACTGTATTATAGTCGTGATGAATAAGCAAGAAAAAATAGGTCTGTCAGATATGTGATAGACTTATTTTTTACAGAAGATAGTACTACTTAAAAAATGTTTTATGCTATAATTGATGAATATAGTAGATTGAAGCTAGAATAGTACACCTTGACTTCTAAAGCATTGTTAGAAATTGATTTGACTGTCCTAATCAATTCGTCCTATTCTTATTTCATTTCACTATAATACTCAATGAAAATCAAAGAGTAAACTAGGAAACTAGCCGCAGGATGTACTTGAGTACGGCAAGGCGACGTTGACGCAGTTTGAATTTGATTTTCGAAGAGTATAAGGGAGCAGCTTATAAATTCAATTCCCCAAATAGATTCATACTAGTATCTTTTGCAAAAAATAAAGGGCGACTTTCTTCATGAATATCAATTTCATCTATAAGGAAGGTAGCTAATTGAACTAACTTATTTATTCTGTTTGTCGCTAGAAAAATCTGACCTCCTTGTG
>NZ_VMLY01000020.1:0-31423 GCF_013276905.1 Streptococcus sp. 3109
ATTTATACTCTTCGAAAATCTCTTCAAACCACGTCAGCTTCACCTTGCCGTACTCAAGTACAGCCTGCGGCTAGCTTCCTAGTTTGCTCTTTGATTTTCATTGAGTATTACCTTACAAGAAGATATTTTGAAATCAAAAAAAGTTGAGACATAGCGTCTTCAACTTTTTTACATTACTTTAACTACTGATTAAAGTGAGTTTACATCAACTTTGATACCAACACCTTGAGTAGTTGTGATAGTCAAGTTTGTTACGTAAGTTCCTTTAGCTGTAGCTGGTTTTGCTTTTTGGATTGTTTCGTTGAAAGCTTTGAAGTTTTCAACCAATTTTTCAGCTTCAAATGATACTTTACCGATGATTGCTTGAACGTTACCTGCACGGTCAGCACGGTAAGTGATTTTACCACCTTTAGACTCTTCAACTGCTTTAGCAACATCCATTGTTACAGTACCAGTTTTAGGGTTTGGCATCAAGTTACGTGGTCCAAGGACACGTCCAAGACGTCCAACAAGAGCCATCATGTCAGGTGTAGCGATAACTACGTCGAAGTCCAACCAACCGTCGTTGATTTTAGCAACAAGGTCATCTTCACCAACAAAGTCTGCACCAGCAGCTTTTGCTTCTTCAGCTTTTGCACCACGTGCGAAAACAAGAACGCGTGAAGTTTTACCCGTACCGTTTGGCAATACCATTGCTCCACGGATTTGTTGGTCAGCTTTTTTAACGTCGATGTTCAAGTTGTAAGCAACTTCTACAGTTGCGTCAAATTTTGCAAAGTTAGTTTCTTTTGCAAGTGCTACAGCTTCTTCTACGCTGTATGCTTTTGTGCTGTCGATTTTCTCAAGAGCAGCACGAAGTTGTTTGCTTTTTTTAGCCATTTTCTATTCTCCTTGTAAGTGGTTCAATCGATTTTCATCTCCCACGTCACTTCTCGAAATGATGAAGTCTTGCGGGTTATCAGTCTATTATTTCTCTTTTCCTACGGACTTAAGTTCCCTTACTGTACCCAAGTACAAGCCTCAGTCACTTACCTAGTATGAAAAGCAACTAATAGACTGCTGTGAGATTTTCTACTGTGTTATTGATTAGTCAACAACAGTGAATCCCATAGAACGAGCAGTACCTTCGATCATACGCATTGCAGACTCTACGTTTGCTGCGTTCAAATCTGGCATCTTAGTTTCTGCAATTTCTTGTACTTGCGCACGAGTAACTGTAGCAACTTTAGTTTTGTTAGGTGTACCTGATCCTTTTTCAACACCTGCAGCTTTTTTCAAAAGAACAGCAGCTGGTGGTGTTTTAGTGATGAAAGTAAATGATTTATCTTCGTAAACTGAGATAACAACTGGAATAATCATACCAGCTTGGTCAGCTGTACGAGCGTTGAACTCTTTTGTGAATCCCATGATGTTGATACCAGCTTGACCAAGAGCAGGTCCAACCGGTGGAGCTGGTGTAGCTTTACCAGCAGGGATTTGCAATTTTACAAGTTTTTCGACTTTTTTAGCCATTTTTAAATCCTCCTTTGTGGTTTTGGCGGTAATTAGAGATTTTTACCTCCCACAAGTATGCTTTTCACATACCCATCTATTATACACTATTTATCTGGAATTGCAAGAGAAAAGTTTATTTTTTAATCGACGTAATCTCCGCCTTCAAAGCCATAGTATTCTTCCAAACTGAGACCACTCTCAGCAATTTCTTTAGCTTCTTTTCCTACATAACGCAAGTGCCATTCTTCAGCCATATAGCCTGTTTCCTTTTCCTTACCTTTGAGATAACGGACAACAAAGCCATAATCAGCTGCATGGTCCAAAAGCCATTGGGCTGCTTTTTCTTCTGTTACCAAATCACCATCAGTCCCAATCACATCAAAGGCCAAGCCTGTCTGGTGTTCGCTATAACCAGGTCGAGCAGAATAACGGTCGGCAGCTTCTTTCCCATCTTGATTGACATAATCTTGGTAGAGCTTGGTCTGAGTTTCATAACTTCTAAAGCCACTGTAATGGTCGCTAATGGGGAAACCTGCCTCTTGCATGGCTTTGATGAGTTTGACCAACTCTGCCTTGGCTGTTGGATTTTCCCCTGGATTATAGTCTTTAGACAATGGATAGTGTTTGTTGGCTACGATGATTTCATCGTATTTCCCTTGAATGCTGTAGTAGTCTCCTTTGTTAACCACTTCTGCTTTTTTCTGGGCAGCTCCTTGAGACTTACTTCCGACTGTTCCATCAGCTTTAGCAGTTTGCTCTGTCTTAGCTGAGCCATCTTCATTTTTTGCTTTTTCTTGTGAACAAGCTGCTAGACTCAAGGCTAGCAAAGCTGTCAAGATAAGGTATCTTTTTTTCATTTCTACTCCTTTATTTCTAATAGTTTATCTACTTCTAACGATAAACATTCGACTAATCTTTTAATCTCATCCGGTTTTGCTTGGCAGGTTTCTGATGTCATTTCTTCAAAGGGAACCCACCAAACTGGCCCACGTCCATTGAGACCGTGACCCTTCATATCACCTGTCCGTCTAGGAAACAGATGCCAATGGAGATGGGCATCGCCATTTCCTAGCAGTTCGATATTCATTTTCTCAGCGGTAAAGGCCTTGGCAACTGCCTCTTGGACTAGACTCATTTCTTCGAGAAAACGGAGTCTTGTTTCCTTTTTCAAATGGTGCAATTCGGTGACATGTTCCTTGGCTAGAAAGAGACTATAGCCTGCAAAATACTGGTGGTCTCCAACCACAAGATAGCCTGTTTCCAACTCTTTGACAAAATAGGGATTTTCTCCCTTCTTGATGAGCTCAATTCTCTGGCAAATCAGGCACATATTAGTCCACCAATGCACTCTTAAGATAAGCATCGACCATTCGTTCTGTTGCGACCACCGAGTCAATATGAGTACGCTCATAAGAATGACTAGACTCGATACCAGCACCGAGAAGGGCGTGTTTAACCTCTGCCCCTGCGGACATGGCTGCTGAAGCGTCCGATCCATAAAATGGATAGATGTCCAACTTAAATGGAATATCTTGCTCTTTCGCCAAGGCAACCAAATGTTGACGGAAGTCATAGTGATAAGGGCCTGAAGCATCCTTGACACAGATGGACACTGTGTACTCATCTGTCTGCTGGTCATCACCCATGGCTCCCATGTCCACAGCCAGATATTCTACTACCTGAGCAGGGATGTTAGAGTTAGCCCCATGGCCTACTTCCTCAAAGACTGAAAAAGCAAAATGGGTTGTTACGGGCAATTCAATCTTCTCTTCCTTATAAATACGAAGCAGGTTAAGCAAAATCGCTGCGCTGACCTTATCGTCCAAATGACGAGACTTGATAAAACCTGTCTCTGTCACGACGGTTCGTGGATCAAAGCTGATAAAATCACCGACCTCAATGCCAAGAGCACGAGTTTCTTTTTCATTTGTTACTTTGGAGTCCAAACGCACTTCCATATTGTCCTGCGTGCGTTCTGCAGTTCCTGCATCCTTGTAGACATGGCAAGAAGTTTGGTAGATGAGGATGGTTCCTGATACTTTTTGACCTGTGCTAGCCACATGAACGGTACAGTTTTCTCCTTCAATCATGTTCCAAGGAAAGCCACCAATACGGTCCAGTTTGAGACGGCCGTCTGGTTTAACAGCACGGACAATGGCACCCAGCATATCCACATGGGCAGTCACATAGCGTTGTTGCTCATCATTTTGACCTTTAATAGTTACATTAACACCGCCCTTGGCTGTGCGAACTGGCTGGTAACCAAAACCTTCTAAAGTCTTGACTAAATAGTCCGAAACTTCACGAGTGAAGCCCGTTGGCGACGCAATGGCTGTCAGTTCTTTGATATATTCTACTGTTTGATTCATTTCTTCACCTCTTTTGCTACCTATTATAACACATTTATCATCGGATAAAAAAAGAAAATCACTCCTGTAGACTTGGCTACAAAAGTGATTTTAATGATTATTCCATTTCAAAAACATCGCTTTCTTGCTTGTTTGGTAGAACCAATGAGAGCAAGATTCCGACAACGGCTGGTACCAACCATGGGAGAGATGCCTTGGCAAAAGGAAGAGCCTTGACAAGGTTTGCAAGAAACTCAACCTTAAATGAGCTTCCTAGTACGCTTGCAATAGCAATAGCTGTAACCACAGCAATTGTCAACTGCATACCTGGTTTTGAAAGAGCCACAAATTTGTTGACAATGACAATCATAACGATGGCAATCGTGATTGGGTACAAGATAACCAGTACTGGAATTGAGTACTTGATAATCGCATCAAGACCCAAATTAGCAATAGCAAATCCAATCAAAGTAAAGGCTGTCGCATAAACCTTGTAGCTGATTTGTGGGAAGCGTTCATTAAAGAACTCAGCTGTTGACACAATCAGACCAACTGTTGTTGTGAAACAGGTTACGGTGACCATAGCTGCAAGGAAGAGTTGGGCTGTTGAGCCAAAGATTTCTTGAGTGGCTTGTGACAAGATGTAAACACCTGGTGTTCCACCCTTCATCGCTTCAGCTGGTACTGGGAAATGATTTCCAAGGAAACCTAAACCGATATAAAGAGCGCTGAAAGCAAGGGCTACAACGATACCAACAACCCAAATAGTTGAAATATATTCTTTCTTACTTGAAAATCCAAGTTGTTTCAAGGTTTGAACTGCGATTACACTGAAGGCAACTGAGGCAAGGGCATCCAAGGTATTGTAACCTTCTAGGAAACCTGTACCAAAGGCAGAAGCTTGATAAGCAGCTGAAGCAGCTTGAGGACTTGTTCCACCGTATTTGAAAGCTCCTAAAACAACTAAGATAACAATCAAAATCGCAAAGACTGGCGTTAAAATACGGCCGATACGATCCAAGATTTTTGATGGATTAAGTGAAATCAAATAGGCTGTCGCAAAATACAGAACCGTAAAGACAATCAAACCAAGACCTTTATTTGCATCCGACAAAAGGGGGCTAATCCCTACTTCGTAAGCTGTTGTAGCAGTACGTGGGATAGCAAAGAATGGACCGATTGACAAGTAAAGAACTGAGAGGTATAGAGTCGCGAACCAAGGAGCTATCTTTGTTGAAATCTCGTAGATATACCCTTTAGGATTTAGCGTTCCAATAATAAGAGTCAAGACTGCGATACCGACGCCTGAAAAGACAAAACCTGCGATGGCAGGAAGAAAATGTTCCCCAGATAGAGCACCTAGAGAAGGCGGAAAAATCAAGTTCCCCGCACCAAAAAATATTCCAAACAGGAGTAAACCTGTTAAGGCACCTTTTTTAGCCATGAAAATCTCCTTCATATTTATAAAATACTGACTTAGTATATCATGAATAAGAGTATGAAAAAAGTATCACGAAGTAAATATTGAATGTTTTCAAGATTCTCAAAAATGAGAATTATCTAAAAATAAGATTCTCCTACCCAGTCCACACCAAGCAGGAGAAAATTCTTACGTTTAGAGTTCTTCAAAGGCAGTCATACCACCTTGTACATTGATAACATCATAACCTTGTTCAGCTAGAAATTGACAAGCACGCGCCGATCTCATTCCAGATTTGCAAATAACATAATGTAACTGGTCCTTATCCAACCGATCATAGGTATCAGCCAATTGACTAAGTGGCAGGTTGTGGGCTCCTTCTAAGTGAAGAGCTTCAAACTCATCCACTTCTCTCACGTCCACTAGAGAAAGTTGGTCGTTTTGGTAAAGCTGGTAAAATGCGTCAAAGGTTATTTCTTTCATTCTTTTTCTCCTAATACTCTTCGAAAATCTCTTCAAACCACGTCAGCGTCGCCTTACCGTAGGTATGGTTACTGACTTCGTCAGTTTTATCTGCAACCTCAAAGCAGTGCTTTGAGCAGCTTGCGGCTAGCTTCCTAGTTTGCTCTTTGATTTTCATTGACTATAAAATAGTTTTAATTCTTTTTTTCAAATCCGGCACCACTTCTGACTCAAACCAAGGATTTTTGGCCATCCAGATTTGATTTCGCGGCGAGGGGTGAACTAGTGGAAAATAGGTTGGCAAGTAGTTCTGGTAATGTTTTACCCTCTCTGTTACCTTGCCACTGATTTTCTCTTGTAAATAGTAGGCTTGGGCATACTGGCCAATCAAGAGGGTCAATTGGATATCTGGTAATTCTTGCAAGAGCTGCGGATGCCATTTTTCAGCAAAACCAGTTCTCGGTGGCAGATCACCTGACTTTCCATGCCCTGGAAAGTAGAAATCCATAGGCAAAACAGCAAAATATCCTGAATTGTAAAAGGTATCTTCATCCACACCTAGCCAGTCCCGCAAGCGGTCACCACTCTTATCTTTCCAATAAAGTCCTGCCTCCTGCGTTTTAAGACCAGGCGCTTGACCGATGATATTGATGCGAGCAGTCTTTGGCGCTGCAAAGAGAGGCTCAATGCCACGCTCTGTATAACTGGCATTCTGTGGATCTGACATAATAGCCTGCTTGATTCTTTCGATTTGAGACATCTACTTTCCCTCCAAAAAGAAGTCTAAGCATAAAATCTCAGACTTCTATCGTTTTATTTGATCAATTCGTAAATAGCTTCGGCATAGATTGCTGCTGCTCGGAAGAGATCGTCCAAGGCGATAAATTCATTGGCTTGGTGCATGGTGTCAATTGAATCTGGGAACATGGCACCGTAGGCAACACCGCGTTCTAGCAAGCGACCAAAAGTACCACCACCGATAACTTGCTCATGACCTTTAAGACCAGTTTGTTTTTCATAGACATTCAACAAGGTTTGCACAAGTGAATCTTCCATTGGCACATAGTGAGGTGTGTGACCGTGTTCAGAAAGGCTAACAGAAGAAACTGGCAAGTTTTCAAGGATTGACTTGATTTGTTCTGGGCTTGTTCCTTTTGGATAGCGGATGTTGAGGGCAATGGTATTGTCATCACTTGTTTCGTCGAAGCGGAAGACACCGGCATTCATAGAAAGGGCACCCATCTTTTCATCCACATGAGCAATCTTGAGATTTTCACCCTCATGGTCGTTCAAGAGAATCTTACCAGCGATGTCAAGGTAGTCTTTGGCTGGACCAGCAAAGTCAAACTGGCTAAGGAAGAGGGCTAGGTAAGTCGCACCATTGACACCTGAAGCAGGCATAGCACCGTGGGCTGATTTACCAATAATCGTCACCTTGTATTGGCCAGCTTCTTCTTGGAGTTCTCCTCTAAGTTTGTGTTCTGCAACAAAAGTATCTAGTTTACTTTGCAAGTCAGCTAAATCACCTGAAACGACAGCTGTTGCTGATTCTGGTACCATGTTTTCACGCAAACCACCTGTGAAGCTGTGAAGACGAGCTGCACCTGCATTTTCACCTGCAAAGTGAAGGTATTCCGTGATATTTCCTTTTTCACCATTGATGATAGGGAATTCAGCGTCTGGAGAGAAACCGAAGTCTGGTTTTGCAAGTCCTACATGTTCAAAATAGTAGTCCATGTCTGCCCAGCCTGATTCTTCGTCTGTTCCAACGATAAAGCGAACTTTCTTAGAAGTTGGAAGACCCAATTCTTTGATGATTTTCAAACCATAGTAACAAGCTGTTGTAGGACCCTTGTCATCAGAAGCTCCACGCGCATAGAGGCGACCATCTTTGATAGTTGGTGTGTAAGGATCTGTGTCCCAACCGCTACCAGCTGGCACCACGTCCATGTGGGCAAAGATTCCGAGAACTTCTTCTCCTTCACCAAACTCAAAATGTCCTGCGTAGTTGTCAACATTTTTAGTTGGGTAGCCATCGCGATCTGCGATTTCAAGGAATTTCTCCAAGGCTTTTACTGGACCAGGTCCAAATGGATGTTCAGCATCCGCCTTGCTGTCATCACGTTCTGAGTTGATTTCCAAAAGGCTAAACAAGTCAGCCAAGAGGTCTTCTTTGCGTTTTTCTACTTCTGCTGTAAAATCAATTGCTGTCATTTTTTTCTTCTTTCTATCTTTTCTCAATGATTTCATCTACTGGCAAGCGGTAGCTTGGTTCCAATTTTTCGTCTGTATAACCCACTGTGATCAAGAGTTCTGGGCGGAAACGCTCTTCAATTTCCAAAACCTCATTGACTTTTGATTTGTCAAATCCAAGGATCAAATTTGATCCGATTCCTTGGTCTGTAAGAGCCAGAACCAAATTCATAGCAACCAAACCTGCATTGAGGGCTAGGTAGTCGCTAACTTGTTGCTCACTGTAACGCGCAAACTCGGCAGGCAAATTTTTCATAAAATATTGAAGTTGTTCTTCTGAAAAGTTATTAGCACCACCAACTCGGGCAATCTTACGAGCACGTTTAGCCAAATCTGTGTCTGTAAACAAGGCAATAGTTACAGGCGCTGATGATACCTGTTCAAAGTTTGAACCGTAAGCCAATTTTGCTAGTTCAGCATTTTTCTCACGAACCACCACAAATTTCCAAGGCTGGCTGTTGTGGGCACTTGGAGCCAAGGTTGCGATTTCGATAGCCGTACGAACATCTTTAGGATCAACTGGCTTATCAGTGAACTGCTTAGTCGCATGACGTTTTTTATTTAATTCAAGAAATTTCATAATCGATTTCCTTTTCTAATTCTACTGCTTCCATTCTACCATATTTTGAAAGAGCTTGCAGGGATTTTTCATGATTAAGATTTTTTATTACAGCCATAAAAGATATATATTGGTTTATCAGGAAAGTTTCTGATAAACTAGCAAGTACTTTACATTTGAATGGAGACATTATGAAAAAATTTAGCCTATTACTAGCTACCCTACCATTTTTGGTTGCCTGTGGAAATCAATCCACACCCAAAGAGACCAGCACTCAAAAGACAATCGTCGTTGCTACAGCCGGCGATGTGCCGCCATTTGACTACGAAGACAAGGGCAATTTGACAGGTTTCGATATTGAAGTCCTAAAAGCAGTAGATGAAAAACTCAGCGACTACGAGATTCAATTCCAAAGAACTGCTTGGGAGAGCATCTTCCCAGGGCTTGATTCTGGTCACTATCAGGCTGCAGCAAATAACTTGAGTTACACAAAAGAGCGTGCTGAAAAATACCTCTACTCACTTCCCATTTCAAACAATCCCCTCGTCCTCGTCAGCAACAAGAAAAATCCTTTGACTTCACTTGACCAAATTGCTGGTAAAACAACACAGGAGGATACTGGAACTTCAAACGCTCAATTCATCAATAACTGGAATCAGAAACACACTGACAATCCTGCTACCATCGATTTTTCTGGCGAGGATATTGGTAAACGAATCCTAGACCTCTCTAACGGCGAATTTGATTTCCTCGTTTTTGACAAGGTATCCGTTCAAAAGATTATCAAGGACCGTGGCTTAGACCTTTCTGTGGTTGACTTGTCTTCTACTAATAGTCCTAGCAATTATATCGTTTTCTCAAGTGATCAAAAAGAGTTTAAAGAGCAATTTGATAAAGCACTCAAAGAACTCTACCAAGATGGAACCCTTGAAAAACTCAGCAATACCTATCTAGGTGGTTCTTATCTCCCAGATAAATCTCAGTTACAATAAGATATATTAAAAACGATTGGACCAGCCAATCGTTTTTAGTTTGCATTGGTTATTTTAGGAAACTCTTACAAAAAATCAAAAAAATTCTTCACATCCTCTACATACCCATGCTTTTCTATTAAGCTGGCTAAGAGTTCCAGATTGTGCCCCTGATAGTTATCTTCTCTTCGTAGTTCTTCATACATTTCGATAAAGGGAAGACCCTGAGACTTAGCCAATCCCAACTCCGCTTCGTAGTCATAAGCAACTTTACGAAATAGGATATTTACCAATTCCCCATCTTCAACCTCTATCACGGCATACTGGGCACGGTGATTTTTTAACGCATACCAATTAAAATAGGGCATGCCAATCGACCCTGGATTGATGATTTGTTGCCCTTGACTTCCATAACGAAGCAACTGCTTGTGGACATGACCATAGACTGCCACGTCCGCTTCCTCATCTAGTAGTTGGTCAAATTTCTCTGTATCATTCTCAACTAGCAAGTCACCACCATAGTTCTTATTTGGCAAATTATGAGAGATAGAAAAGCGCAATCCGTCAATTTCTTTCTTTTCCAGCAAAGGCAAGCTTCGTAGCCAGACAATCGTTGCAGGATCCATTCGCTCCATCAAAAACTGGGTCATGCGCATTGACTGAATTTCTTTCGGATCTTCCAAACCATATTCGCCATCCAAGACCTCCAGGACACGATCATCCCAATTGCCTCGAACACTTGCTGTGATAGGAAGGTCCTTTAGCAGGGCGACTAAGTCATTTGCGCCTGGACCAGGAAGAAAAATATCTCCCAGAAGCCAGTATTCACTGACTCCTTGATTTTTAGCATCTGCAATCACTGCTTCTAGCGCCGTCGCATTGCCATGAATATCTGATAAAATTGCGATTTTATGGTTCATTGTGGTTTCCTTCCGTTTGATAATCTACTCTTTCTTCCGCTACCTGAGCCAATTCCACTTCTTCCTGCGGGTTCAACTTCCTCTGCACAGCTTCTGCAACTGCTCTTGGTACCCCAACTTCGACAATCTCATCCACACTGGCTTCCTTGATTTTGATCAAAGACTTGAAATGCTTCATGAGATTTTGCTTGCGTTTAGGTCCCAGGCCGTCAATGCCATCCAATTGTGATGAAAAGGAATTTTTGGAGCGCAGTTGGCGGTGGAAAGTGATAGCAAAGCGGTGCACCTCATCTTGAATGCGTTGGAGGAGGAAAAATTCCTGAGAATTGCGAGATAACTCCACCACCTCAAGCGGATCTCCAAAGAGCAATTCATGGGTTTGGTGCTTATCATTCTTTTGCAAACCTGCAATGGGAATATCCAAGCCCAGCTCCTCTTGAATGACTTGCTTAGCGATATTGACTTGCCCTTGTCCTCCATCAATGACAATCAAATCTGGCGGAGTCAAGCCGTCACGTTGAACTCGACCATAGCGTCTGCGAATGACCTCTCGCATACTGGCATAATCGTCTGGTCCAACGACAGTCTTGATTTTATACTTACGGTAATCCTTCTTACTCTGTTTGCCGTTGACAAAGACCACCATAGCTGAAACAGGGCTAGTTCCCATGATGTTGGAGTTATCGAAGGACTCGATGCGAACTGGAGTCGGAATTTGGAGCAAGCGTCCCAGATTTTCAATAGCCCCCTGTGTCTTTTCGACAGATTTTTCTAGCAGATTGAACTTCTGCTCTAGGCTAACACGGGCATTTTTTATGGCTAGATTGACCAGCTGTTTTTTCTCTCCACGTTGGGGTTTGAGAATCTTGGTATCTACCAAGACCTTGACAGCTTCTTCGTCAATATCCTGCGGAATCAGTACCTCATTGGGAACTAGGTGAGATTTTTCTTGATAAAATTGTCCCACATAGGTCAAAAAATCTTCATCCGGATCATTGTAGTAGGGGAAGAGGTTAACATCTCGCTCAATGAGCTTACCCTGACGGACAAAGAAAACCTGAACACACATCCAGCCCTTGTCCACATAGTAGCCAAATACATCCCGATTTTGGAGATCCTTGGCCATAACCCGTTGCTTGGTCCGAAGCGTTCCAATAGCCTGAATGAGGTCACGGTATTCCGCTGCACGTTCAAATTCCATAGTCTGAGCTGCCGCTGCCATCTTGCCCTTGAGGTCATCGATAATTTTGTCATCCTGCCCTTTTAGGAAATCAGAAACCTCCTGAGCCATAGACTTGAAATAGTCCTCATCTTTCTTACAGATGGTGTGGGCCATACATTGACCGATATGGTAGTAAAAACAGACCTTAGACGGCGGATTGGTACACTTTCTAAAAGGGAAAATCCGATCCAGCAGTCGCTTGATTTCATTGGCTGCCCCCACATCGGGATAAGGTCCAAAATAAAGACCTCCATCTTTTTTGACCTGACGAGTGATAATCAAGCGAGGATAGCGCTCATTAGTGATTTTGATGAAGGGATAGGACTTGTCATCCTTGAGCATGATATTGTATTTAGGCTTATTTTCCTTGATTAGATTGATTTCTAGGAGAAGTGCCTCAATATTGGACTCCGTAACGATAAATTCAAAATCTACAATTTCAGACACCAAGGCCTCTGTCTTGGTATCGTGACTCCCACGGAAATAAGACCTCACACGATTACGCAGATTTTTAGCCTTTCCTACATAAATAATCGTACCGTTTTTATCCTTGTGAATGTAGCAACCAGGGCTGGTCGGCAAGAGCTCTAGTTTTGATTTAATCAAGTTGTTCATAGTTCCATTATAGCAAAAAAGTAGGGAAAGGTAGTTCCCTACTCATTGGTATCATATATTTTTCGAAGGTTTGCAACATCCACTTCCTGGATACCATAAAAGGAACCCGCAGGTTGCATGACAGACTTCTCATCTGTATGGTCCAAGCCAATCGCATGCCCCAACTCATGTTCTGCCGTATGGACAAGGCGCTCATAGGAATAGCCATAGTTTGGATTGGACAGATAATAATGATTCAACCGTACCGTGACAGACAAGAATTGACCCGTCAAGAGATTGGTCTGACTTTCCGCCTCTCCTGCCACAGGAGTGCCTCCGTCATTCATATCAGTAGCCAAGATATCCGCCGTGCTGGCCTCAGTCACCAGTTCAAACTTAAAAGCACCAGTTTGATTCCAATTCTGAATCGCTTCTAAATACGCCTCTTGAAAGCGTGAATCCATCTGGGAATCTAGGTAAATACGAGCAGAGGCCTGTGGCCACCTTCCTTCAGAATGCTGGTGGCTATCTGTCTGGCTTAACTTAGGCAGTTGCCCTGTTTTTTCCCATTGGTCGATACTTTGTTGACCAATTTTTACTGACCGCTCTACTTGCTTCAGCGCTCCTTGAAGATCACCGTTCAGATACCAGAGAAGTCCGAAAGCAAGAACGCATAAGAGTACAACTGTCCAAACCAGGCGCCAAAACAAACGCCAAACAAAAGAAAAGAAAGCCCCTATCAAACGAAAAAGCCAGCGCATATCCTTCCACCTTTCTAGCAAATAAAGACTATTTTACTAAAACAAGCTGAAAGAAATCTAAATACTGGCTTTTTCATCTTAACGTCCTACTATTTTTTTGAATAACTGAATAGCTTTGTATTTTAAAGGCGATGGATGATAACGGAAAGTACCTGCTTTGCGTACAATATAGCCATTAAAATTCTGTTTAAAACGCAAAACGCCATCACTTCCATCAAAAATCCCTTGAATACCTAGGAAGTTGTATTTAGGTATTCCACGTTTTATGCTTTCCAACATAATATATTTTTGAAGCAGTGCAGGGGCATAGAATTTATTAAACTCAGTGTAGGAACCACTAAAGAGGTAAGTCGTTTCCTGAGGCATATAAACAAATAAACTCCCGGCTAAAACAATATCTTCTTCTCCATATTTTTCAATCAAGTCTCGCGCTTCTGCTTTTCGAACTTCAAACGTTTCAAATTGACTAGAATATTCTCTCAGTTGATTTTGTTTTTTCTCAGAATGAGGATTTTTACTCAAATCAAGTCGCAACTTGTCCAAGATTTCTTCTAGTTTACTTTGTTCACCTTGCAATTTGCTCATATAGTCCGAAAAATTTAAGCTTGCTATGAGAAACTCCGCTTGTTCTCCAAAAGTATCATAAAAATGCTCATAATATTCTAAACTTTTATCACTATATTCTCTACGTTCAGAGGTTTCTTTTGTGATATTCTTAAAAATCGATAGTTCTTCACGTTTTAACTTTTTCAACCGAATGCCAAAGGTTTCAGCCTTTTTCACCAAGGGTTTACCCTTTTTGCTAAAACTTTTAAGCAAACTCTTTTCAGTTAATTCAGTTAAATCTTTATAGTATAACCAATCTGGTTCTCCACCTGGGTAACCTCTTGTCAATCCATCAAATTGATAACCTAAATCAGTTAAACCTTGAATGATACTTTTTTTCTCAGCATCTATTGGATTACCTTGGCTATCAAAAGTTTGATAAGTTTCATAAGGTTTTACAAGCAGCTCTAATACGCCATTTTGCTTGGCATATTCTTTTAACTCCGCATAAAAAACTGGAAGAGCATCTTGTTGGGTATAAATCGGCCCCGAATTGATCTCCATATGCAGACCACCCAGCATGGGCAAGCTATAAACCAGAGCTGCAACTTGAATCTCTCCTCCTTGTTTCAAAGCAAGATAAACAATTCGAGCCCCTCTTTTTTCTAACAAGTCCCCCATCTGAACAGATTGCATAAAGGAACGAGAAGAAACCTGATCAGAATAAGTACGAAACTCTTCTTTCGTGAGTGTAGTTAGTGCCATATACTTACTTTCTATGTTTTTTTCTTAATGTTTTACGGAAATCAAGAGCAAGTCTTAACAGAGGATAGAGAGGATGAGTGGGCATTGTAAATTCACCCAAATATTCTTCAATCGTTGGATTAAATTTTTCCTTAAAATGATAAAGACCACCATTGAGAGAGTTTTCAACACCACCTAAATTTTGCCAGACCATACCTCGCTCAAAGGTATAGCGAGCCGTTTCATACCAAGTTAAAATCGGAGCATTGTAACGTTTAAAAGCATCATCCATACCAGCATATAGATTGACAGAGGTAGTACCAAATTCCAAACTCAAAGTAGCCGCTAAGGGAACTCTCGCTTGACCTGCATCTATATATTCCTGCAGGAAAGTCAATTCCTCTAACAAACGTTCTTTTTCCTTCTTCTGCGCTTCTACTTTTGAAGTGCGAGTCGACTCAGTAAAGGTCTCTTCCAAGGCTCTATTTTTCGCCAACTGTTCTTCTAATTCTTGCGAACGTTTAGAGACATCCAAGGTTGCCAAGGTGATGTAGGCCTTGTCCTTAAAATTATCTAACAATTTTTTATAATAGGCTTCATTCCTCAAATGAATCTCTTTCCGCTTCTCGGTTTTTTTCATCAAAAAGGAAAAAGACTCCAATAATTCAGTTCCGCCAAATTGAATCTCTACCCCCTTATTCCGTGCTGTTCGAATAGCCTGTTTTGTTGATTTAGAAAGTTTATCTTCTTCAAAATTTTCTTTATATATTTTCGCCTGAATACGAGGCTGAATGGTGTCATCCATTTCGGTTGTCCGCCCAGACCACTTCACTCCTAATTGCCCTAAAATCTCAACAATAGAAAGTTTTTCAGGATATTCTGTTTTATCTTGATTAACCAAATGTTGAGATAGACAAATACTTGGATCGAAAGTCACAAAAACCGCTCTCTTACTGCGAGCATAAGACTTAATGGACTGAATGACAAAACTCAAAAGTTCCGTATCCCCATAATCCAATATGGGTCCTCTTGGGACGTAAAACATTTTATAGCCTAGCGGAAGAGCTCTAATCAAAATACTAGCTGTCGCCAGTAATTTTTCTTCCCTGTAAACACCAAACTTCTCATGTTCCCAGTCAGACTTAACTTCCTCCCAAGCACTGCTTTGTAATACATTGCCTAATTCATGGTCTTTGACAAACTGATCATATTCTAATGCGGGAATGCCAATTTGATAACGGTACATTTCCTACTCTCTTTCCTCCAGTATCTTATTACTATTCTACTACTTTCGTTTGAAAAGTCTAGTGAAAACATATTTTATTTTAGTTCTACTCCTCTTATGCTGCAGTTCAAACTAAGTCAATCTCTCTTCTAATTTGAAATCAATTGGCAGAGCTGCTAAGAACCGTTCCAATTGTTTTTCCCAATAATACCACTCGTGAGTTCCAGCACTATGTCTATAGGTCACATCAAATCCCAGTTTTTTGAGATTTTTCACTGCTAGATTATTGGCTTCATACAAGAAATCCTGCTCGCCACACCAAGCCCAAAGCTTGGTCTTTTTGTCCGATTTTTTAGCCAGACTTTCTAGAGAATAGGGGCTAGCTGTCCAATCTTTAATCTCCCCAAACACACCTCTCCAATAAGCCGGTGTTCCCAAATTTTGGCTCTCAGGAGAAAAATCTTGAAAGCTGAGGGCACCTGAAAAACTAGCTGCATGAGAAAAACGATTTGTAGCAAGAGCCAGTTTGAAACAGCCATAGCCTCCCATAGAGAGGCCAGCGATAAAGGTCTTTTCACGCTTACTGGTCATGTTAGGGAAGAAGCGTTTTAGAACCTGTGGCAATTCCACTGCTAGAGCTGTGTAATAGTCAAAACCATACTGGGTATCGGTATACCAACCGTTGCTGGTATTGGGCATAACAACGATGAGGTTGGTTCCTCGAAGCAAGCGTTCTACATTGGTCCGCTTGAGCCAGCTATTATGGTTGCCAGACATCCCGTGCAAGAGGTACAAGACAGGGATATCTTTACAATCTGGTTCTTCCACTCGATTGGCATCGGGGTAGAGGACATTCACTCCCCACTCCATATCCAAGACTTGTGAGTAATACTCGATTTTCATTACTGCCATAATTTTTTCCTTTTATTTTCCGATAAGAAAAGCCGAAACTCGACTTTCTCTCTGTTTATTTCAACAATTATTTTGCTTCCATGACTACTGGTAAAATAGCTGGACGACGCTTGGTCTGGTCAAAGAGATACTTGGTCAGATTATCACGAACCTTCCCTTTAAGATCTGCCCAGTCAAAGTCATCGCCTTGAAGATAGTCTTCTACCGTCTGATTAATCAATTCTGAACTTTCACGGAGAATATCACGACTCTTCTTGAGATAAACAAACCCACGCGTGTGAACACGAGCCTTGGCCACAATTTTCTTCTCACGACGATTAACGGTAATTGCTACGATGAAAATGCCATCCTCTGACAAGACCTTACGGTCACGAAGAACCACATTTCCAACATCACCAATGGCATTCCCGTCAATCAAGACATCTCCTGCCGAAACCGCGCCAGCTGGGACAAAGTCCCCATTCTCATAAGCCATGCTGGTTCCCTTTTTAGGGATGAAAATGCGTTCTGGCAACATTCCAACCGCCATAGCAGCCTTAGCATGGGCATCCAACTCGCGGTATTCCCCTTGAATTGGGAAGAGATACTTAGGTTGCAAGAGATTAATCATCAACTGCAAATCACGCGCATTTCCGTGCCCTGATACATGTAAACTTTGGGTAATCAATTTGACAACCCCTCCTGCCTGATAAATCATATTTTCCACACGCGCAACGAAGGCTTCTTTAGCAATAGACGGAGCCGTAGCAATATAGACCAGGTCCCCATCCTTGATTTCTACATAACGATGGCGACCAATCGACATCTTACGAAGTCCATTGATAGGTTCACCCATACGACCTGTCTCAAGAATAATCAACTCATGGTCTTCAAAGCGAGACATATCTTTCGGCTTAATCAAGAGAATTTCGTTGGCTAAAGACAACTTCTTGAGACGAATCGCTGTGCGGACGATATTTTCAATATCAAATCCTGTCAAGACGATACGTCGACCTGTTTTATCCGCAGCGTCAAAAATCTGCTGGATACGAGAAAGGTTACTGGAAACAGCTGCAACGATGATACGACCTTTCCAGTCAGCAATGGTTTGGGTAATTTCATCTCTAACTTCACTTTCACTAGCCACCTGAATATTGCTGTCCGCATTGGCCGAATCACTGAGGAGAGCCAGGACGCCGTCACGACCGATTTCTGCCAAACGAGCGAAGTCTGTCGCATAGGATTCACTAGCTGTCTGGTCAAATTTGAAGTCACCTGTATAAACGATGCTACCTTCAGCTGTCTTCAAGACAATTCCCAGGCTCTCTGGAACGGAGTAAGTCGTAGGGAAGAAGGAAACCACTGTCCCACCAAAATCAATCTCCGTATCTTCATCAATAACATGAAAATCATTAAATTTCTTGACTGCGTCATTTCCTTTGACAAAGAGTTTTGCCAACTCAATGGTCAACTCAGAGCCAAATACAGGTACCTTGGCTTCAGCCAAGAGATAAGGCAGAGCACCAATAGCATCTGCATGTCCGTGAGTTAAAAATACCCCAGCAATTCGATCTTTATTTTCAAAAAGGTAGTCCATCTTTGGAATCACCACATCGACCCCTAATTGTTCATTTTCGGGATATTTTAACCCTGCATTCAAAACAAAAATGGACTCTCCAATTTCAGCAATGTACATATTTTTCCCATTTTCACGTACACCACCAAGTGTTGTTAAACTAATATTACTCATTTTTCCTCCAAAATCTTAGTTTATCTTGATTATAGGGTTGCTTACCCTCTTATTCTAAAAGCACTATTACTGTTAGCCGAATCTTTTCCTACCATTATACCATTTTTTTGATGATTTTCAAAATGAAGATTTGTTTTCAAAAAAGAGCTGGTTTCCCAACTCTTTCCTATGATCTACTCTTTTTCCATTAAAAAGTCATAAATTTCTTGCACGGTACCCAGCGCCATCATTTCTTGGTCTTTGACGGTTTGTTTGAGATTTTGGTAAATCTGACTTTCTCCGATTTCTCTCTTTGGCGCTTCTTTATTGACTGTCATAACCCCATCTTTGATCGTCACAAAGTCTAGCTCTTCAAATACTTGAATCATCTTGACCAGCAAGATTTGTTGAATATTAAGATAAGCTGCCAAATCCTTCAGTTTATAGCGAATATCAAACTCAGGAAACTGGTAGATAGTCTTGTACAATTTTGCAAACTGTTCTCTGGTCCCATAGCCTGTTAGATAGTAGGCCTTGTCAATATCATTTTTGAAATAGACAGCAGAGAAATTCTGTTCCTGAAAAATGGTCTTCAGCAGGGTAATATCCTCAGGAATGGTTTTTACGACAACAGCTTCACTAGTCGCTATATCTGGCAATTCTCCAGCAAAATCCAAGACTGGAACTCCCTCTGGCAAGACTGCATTCTTCCCACGGATATTAAAAAGTTGAACACCCTCCACACGCGCATCCACCATCATCAACTGGAGGGCAGTTTGACCATTCCATTGGTTGACAGACAATTTGACTGCCAGCTCTAGATTCTTGGTTTGAGCAAATTCTGTTGCCCATCTGCCTTGTCCAAAGGCTACCACTTCAAAACTCGCCTCACCCTTGGAAATTTTCAACTTGAGATGGGCATTACCTGCTCCCATAGTACGGGCACTTTCGACCTGAAAATCCTTGATATAAAAGACAGGTTTCTGATTGTCCATGCCAAAAGGTGCCAAACGTTCAAAGTTCTTGACCGTTTCAAGACTCAAAGTCTCCAAATCCAGCTCTTCATCTAGATTTAACTTATTCTTGCCACCAGCATCTGCGCCTTTTTCACGGATATAATCTTCCAAGACCTGAGATAAATCTGAAAGTTTCTCAACTTCCAGCGTCATACCCGCTGCACCAGCATGGCCACCGAATGCAATGAAGAGGTCGCGATGGGGATCTAGGGCTTCAAAAATATCAACCGCTTCCACACTACGAGCACTTCCCTTGGCACGACCGTCTTCTATATTAAGAACGATGACTGTCTGTCCCAATTCTTCCAACAAACGACCAGCTACGATTCCTAGAACCCCAGGATTCCAGTCTTCCTTGGCCAAGACCTGGACCTTCTTCTCAGGATCCACCATAGTCTTGGCTTCTTCATAGATTGACTGGACGATTTCCTTGCGCTCTTCATTTTTCTGGTGAATCATAAGGGCAATCTCGTGCGCTTCCTCTTCATCAAAGCCAGTCAGCAAATCAATGGCAGGATTGGGATCATCCAAGCGGCCCAAGGCATTCAAACGAGGGGCAATCTGAAAACCAACCGTTTCTTCTGTTACTTCGTTGGCAGCAATCCCAGCCATGTCTAGCATTTCTTGTAGACCAATACGCTGAGTATGACCCAACATTTCCAGACCATATTGAACTAAGATACGATTTTCATCCGTCAGACTCACCATATCTGCAATAGTTCCAATAGCAACCAAATCAAGCAATTCCACTTGTACTTCTTCCAAAAGGGCACAAGCCAGCTTGAAAGCCACTCCACAACCAGCCAAATATTTGAAAGGATAATCCGCATCTGGATGTTCAGGGTGAACGATGGCATAGGCATCTGGTAAGGTTTCAGGCATAGAATGGTGGTCAGTCACAATGACATCGACTCCCATAGACTGGGCCAATTCAATAGCCTCATGACCTGCAACCCCATTGTCCACCGTCACAATCAGGGAAATTCCTTCTTGATCGATAAAATATTTATAAACACTAGCATTTGGACCATAGCCATCAGTAAAACGATTGGGTAGGTAAACACGGCACTCGGCGCCAAGCTGTTCCAAACTTTCCTTCACAATCGAAGCCGAAGTCATACCATCCGCATCATAATCACCGTAAACGAGGATATTTTCCCCTTCTTCAATGGCCTGACGAATCCGTTCCACTGCCTTGTCCATATCATGGAGCAGATAAGGGTCGTGCAAGTCCTCCAAAGAAGGTTCTAAAAACTTCTTCAGACTTTCTTGCTTCTGAATCCCTCTTTCAAATAATAACCGAGCCACCTCAGGACCCAGTCCAGCCTTCTTGGCTATCTTTGTAAAATCCGCATCTTCAACCTGCGGGGCAAACTGCCATTCATAAGTAGGTGTTATCAAAAAGACATCCACTCTTTCTAAGAATTCTATTGCTTCATTATAACACGATTTAGGCTTTTTCTCTATCCTGATTGCTTTCTACAAAAATTTTACTAACTTTTTTCTGATATGATTTGACAAGACAAATCTTTTGGTGTAGAATCGTGTTATAAAATCTAACACAAAGGAGATTCCTTATGGCTTTAGTAGAATTTGAACACGTCGAAAAATATTACGGAGATTACCATGCACTCCGCGACATCAATCTCCGTTTTGAAAAAGGGCAAGTTGTTGTACTCCTAGGCCCTTCTGGTTCTGGTAAGTCCACTCTTATCCGTACCATCAATGGTTTAGAGGCTGTCGACAAGGGAAGTCTTCTAGTCAATGGCCACCAAGTTGCTGGTGCCAGCCAGAAAGATTTAGTGCCTCTTCGCAAGGAAGTCGGCATGGTTTTCCAGCATTTCAACCTCTACCCTCACAAAACAGTGTTAGAAAACGTAACACTCGCACCCATAAAAGTTCTAGGAATTGATAAAAAAGAAGCTGAAAAAACAGCCCAAAAATATCTAGAGTTTGTAAATATGTGGGACAAGAAAGATTCTTATCCAGCCATGCTTTCTGGTGGACAAAAACAACGAATCGCCATTGCTCGTGGACTCGCTATGCATCCTGAACTCCTCCTCTTTGATGAACCAACATCTGCTCTTGACCCTGAAACCATCGGAGACGTTCTGGCTGTTATGCAAAAATTGGCCCGAGATGGTATGAATATGATTGTCGTTACCCATGAAATGGGCTTTGCCCGTGAAGTTGCGGACCGCATCATCTTTATGGCTGACGGAGAAGTTTTGGTGGATACGACAGATGTCGATGACTTTTTCGACAATCCAAGCGAACCTCGTGCCCAACAATTCCTCAGCAAAATCATCAACCACGAAAGTGACAAAGTCAAATAAGGAGACGCCTATGAAAAAGAAATTCTTTTTATCCGCATTATTGATTAGCCTTTTCGGCCTTGCTGCTGCAAAACCAGTTCAGGCTGATACCAGTGTCGCAGACATTCAAAAGAGAGGCGAGCTAGTTGTCGGTGTCAAACAAGACGTTCCCAATTTCGGTTACAAGGATCCCAAGACAGGAACCTATTCTGGTATCGAAACGGACTTGGCCAGGATGGTAGCAGATGAGCTCAAGGTCAAAGTTCGCTACGTGCCTGTTACCGCGCAAACTCGTGGACCTCTCCTAGATAATGAACAGGTTGACATGGACATTGCAACCTTCACCATCACAGACGAACGCAAAAAACTCTACAACTTTACCAGCCCCTACTACACAGACGCTTCTGGATTTTTGGTCAATAAATCTGCCAAAATCAAAAAGATTGAGGACCTAAACGGCAAAACCATCGGAGTTGCCCAAGGTTCCATTACCCAACGCCTGATTACTGAACTGGGTAAAAAGAAAGGCTTGAAGTTTAAATTCGTCGAACTTGGTTCCTACCCAGAATTGATTACTTCCCTTCATGCTCACCGTATTGATGCCTTTTCCGTTGACCGCTCTATCCTGTCTGGCTACATCAGCAAACGCACAGTACTACTAGATGATAGTTTCAAGCCATCTGACTACGGTATTGTTACCAAAAAATCAAATACAGAGCTAAACAATTATCTTGATAACTTGGTCACTAAATGGAGCAAGGATGGCAGTTTACAAAAACTCTATGACCGATACAAGCTCAAACCATCTAGCCATACTGCAGATTAAGGAGGATACCCCATGACAGATTTATCATCTTGGACAGCCTATTTTCAGGATTTTGGACAATTTTTCAATGGATTCCTCTTCACTCTTGCCCTAGCTATCGGCTCCTTTATCCTAGCCATGGTTTTAGGCATCTTCTTCGGAGCCATGTCAACCAGCAAACGTCCAATTTTGCGCATTTTATCTCGCATCTTTGTGGAGTTTTACCAAAACACTCCCCTCTTGGTGCAGTTTGTTATCGTCTTTTATGGTCTACCTCTTATCAGTGACCACACCATCATGATTCCGATTTATTGGACAGCTGTTCTCTGCGTGGGACTCTATCACGGAGCCTATATCGCTGAGGTGATTCGCTCAGGTATTCAGTCTATTCCTAGCGGTCAGATGGAGGCTGCCTTGTCGCAAGGTTTTACCTATATCAGTGCCATGCGTTTGATTATCTTGCCTCAGGCTTTCCGTATCATTCTCCCACCTTTGACTAACCAAATCGTCAACCTCATCAAGAATACCTCGACAGTCGCTATCATCTCTGGAGTGGACTTGATGTTTGTGACTAAGTCTTGGTCAGCCCTTAACGGAAACTACATTCCAGCCTTTCTAGGCGCTGCCCTGCTCTACTTTGCTCTTTGCTTTCCTATTGCCCAGTTTGGTCGCAAGATGGAGCAAGCTAACAAAAAAGCCTATTCACTTTAGGAGGTTACTATGGAATCTATTTTAGAAGTTTTGACCCCAGATAACCTAATCTTTATCTTTAAGGGATTTGGCTTGACCCTCTATATTTCTCTGATTGCCATCGTCCTCTCTACCCTTATCGGTACGGTGCTAGCTGTCATGAGAAATGGGAAAAATCCTGTCTTACGCATTATCTCCAGCATTTACATCGAGTTTGTGCGTAACGTTCCTAACCTCCTCTGGATTTTCACTATCTTTTTAGTTTTTAAGATGAAGTCCACTCCAGCAGGTATTACAGCCTTTACTCTCTTTACATCAGCAGCCTTGGCTGAGATTATCCGAGGTGGTCTCAATGCCGTAGACAAGGGGCAGTACGAAGCAGGAATGTCGCAGGGATTTACCTCAGCCCAAATCCTCTACCACATCATTCTCCCACAAGCCATTCGCAAAATGCTGCCAGCCATCATTTCTCAGTTTGTTACCGTGATTAAGGATACCAGTCTGCTCTACTCTGTTATCGCCCTGCAAGAGCTCTTTGGAGCTAGCCAAATTCTCATGGGCCGTTATTTCGAACCAGAGCAAGTCTTCAGTCTGTATATCCTGATTGCCCTCATCTACTTCAGCTTTAACCTAGCAATCTCTAGTCTGTCTCATATGCTAGCAAAACGCTGGCAACAAGCTGCAGAATAATACTCTTCGAAAATCTCTTCAAACCACGTCAGCTTCACCTTGCCGTATATATGTTACTGACTTCGTCAGTTCTATCCACAACCTCAAAACAGTGTTTTGAGCAGCCTGCGGCTAGCTTCCTAGTTTGCTCTTTGATTTTCATTGAGTATAAACAGCCACTCTCCAGTTCAATTGGAGAGTTTTTTGATGAGAGTAGATATTTATAGAGTTCAATTTGACACCATACTTTTTCTATGATAAAATGTAACAAATTTGTTTACAACAAATCAAAATCTAAATGAAATGGAATTTTTTTATGAAATCACTCAAAGGAATACTCTTTATCATAGCTAGTTTTGCCTTGACTATGTTGACTTGGATGAACACTTCTCCCCAATTCATGATTCCAGGACTAGCTTTAACAAGCCTATCTCTGACTTTTATCCTAGCCACTCGTCTCCCACTACTTGAAAGCTGGTTTCACGGTTTGGAGAAGGTCTACACCGTCCACAAATTCACAGCCTTTCTCTCCATCATCCTACTCATCTTTCATAACTTTAGTATGGGCGGTTTGTGGGGCTCTCGATTAGCTGCTCAGTTTGGAAATCTTGCCATCTATATCTTTGTCAGCATCATCCTTGTCGCCTATTTAGGCAAATACATCCAATACGAAGCTTGGCGATGGATTCACCGTCTGGTTTATCTAGCCTATATTTTTGGACTCTTTCACGTCTACATGATGATGGGCAATCGTCTCCTTACATTTAATCTTCTAAGTTTTCTTGTTGGTAGCTATGCCCTTTTAGGCTTGCTAGCTGGTTTTTATATCATCTTCCTTTATCAAAAGATTTCCTTCCCCTATCTAGGGAAAATTACCAATCTCAAACACTTAAATCACGATACTAGAGAAATTCAAATTCATCTTAGCAGACCTTTCAACTATCAATCAGGACAATTTGCATTTCTAAAGATTTTCCAAGAAGGCTTTGAAAGTGCTCCACATCCCTTTTCTATCTCAGGAGGTCATGGTCAAACCCTTTACTTTACTGTTAAAAATTCAGGTGACCATACCAAGAATATCTATGACAATCTTCAAGTCGGCAGCAAAGTAAGCGTAGATAGAGCTTACGGACACATGATCATAGAAGAAGGACGAGAAAATCAGGTTTGGATTGCTGGAGGCATTGGGATTACCCCCTTCATCTCTTACATCCGGGAACATCCTATCTTAGATAAACAGGTTCACTTCTACTATAACTTCCGTGGAGAGGAAAATGCAGTCTACCTAGATTTACTCCGTAACTATGCTCAGAAAAATCCTAATTTTGAACTCCATCTAGTCGACAGTAGGAAAGACGGCTATCTTAATTTTGACCAAGAAGAAATGCCCGAACAGGCAAGCGTCTATATGTGTGGTCCTCTTTCTATGATGAAGTCACTTGCCAAACAGATTAAGAAACAAAATCCAAAAACAGAGCTTATTTACGAAGGATTCAAGTTCAAATAATTACTCATACTCTCCTGAGAATTCTAGGAGAGTTTTTTATAGCCAGATAAAATAAGACCGGAGCGATGGAATTTTGGCATTCAAATCAATTGATAAGAATGTTTTATAGTGGAATGAAATAGGATACGAACAAATTGATTAGGAAAATCAAATGAATTTACAGAAATCTTTTAGCAGTCATGGCGTCCTATTCCAGTTTCAAAATGTTATAGAAGCAGCATTGTGCTAGTCTAGTTTCAGTTGACTATACCAAAACGGGCAACTTAAAACACAAAAAACCCACCCAATGGGCAGGTTTCATCTGTATTATCAGCTAGATTATGCTTTACCTTCTGAACCGAATACGTCGATACGTTCTTCAACTGATGCTTGGATAGCTTTTACACCGTCAGCCAAGAATTTACGTGGGTCGAAGAGTTTTTTCTTGTCGTATTCTGCTTCGTTTGCTTCGTAGTCACGAGCAAATTTACGAGTTGCGTTAGCGAATGCGATTTGGCATTCAGTGTTAACGTTAACTTTGGCAACACCAAGTTTGATAGCTGCTTGGATTTGCTCATCAGGAATACCTGATCCACCGTGCAATACGATTGGGAATCCTGGAAGAGCTTCAGTCAATTTTTGCAAGTGGTCAAGGTCAAGACCTTCCCAGTTTGCTGGGTATGGACCGTGGATGTTACCGATACCAGCTGCCAAGAAGTCAATACCAGTTTCAACCATTGCTTTAGCATCTTCGATTGGAGCCAATTCACCTTTACCGATGATTCCGTCTTCTTCACCACCGATAGTACCAACTTCAGCTTCTACTGAGATACCTTTAGCGTGTGCTTTTTCAACAACTTCTTTAGCCAATTTAAGGTTTTCTTCAACTGGAAGGTGTGAACCGTCAAACATGATTGAAGTGTAACCAACTTCGATACACTCAAGTGCATCTTCGTAGTGACCGTGGTCAAGGTGGATAGCTACTGGTACAGTGATACCCATTGATTCAACAAGGTTAGCGATCAAGTTGCGAGCAACTTTGTAACCACCCATGTATTTAGCAGCACCCATTGAAGTTTGGATCAAAACTGGAGCTTTTTTAGCTTCTGCTGCGCGCAAGATAGCTTGAGTCCACTCAAGGTTGTTTGTGTTAAATCCACCAACTGCATAACCGTTGTCACGAGCTGCTTGGACAAATTTTTCTGCTGAAACGATTGCCATTTTATCAGGCCTCCTGTATATTTTTATGGGTCATCCCATTTACATTGTTCATTTTATCACTTTTTGACAAAAAAATCTAGTTTTTCCCGTAGTTTCGATTGAATTTCTTCTAGCTTCATCTATGTAAACCCTTTCTATATCTAGTCTTGGGCGACTTTTGGAAAAGCTATAAAGAAGGTTAAACGATTCTCCTTCATCTCAAAACGATAAGCTAATTTTTCATGTTCTAATAGACTCTTGACCACAAAGAGCCCCATCCCAGACCCCTTGGCCTTGCGACTAGCATTGTCAGAAAAAGACTGGGCTAGTTTTTCTTGTTCCTCTGAGCTACAGCTATTTTCGATAAAAAGTTCCCCTTCTCTTTCTCCAATGCCAACCAAGCCGCCTGGAACAGAGTGCTTGATGGCGTTGCTGATGAGATTAGACAGGATCAACTTCATGACAGATGGATTTAGATAAGCCTGCTGATGGGACAAGCTATTATCAATCTGAAGCTCTCTTTCCTTGGCTAGTAAGGCATAATCCTTAACCAGACTTTGCGTCATCTGGTGTAGGTCAATTGTTTCCCTATCATCTCGTAATTCCTGCACAGAAGAGAGGGAAAGTATCTGGAGAACATGGTGATTGAGCTCATCCACAATCCCCAAGGCAACTCCCAGATAGTGATCTCTATCCTTATAACGACCGATGTTTTCTTTCATGTTTTCAATCAGGATTTTCAAACTAGCCAGAGGTGTTTTCAATTCATGAGAAGCCCCTCGTAGGAATTCGACCTTCATCTTTTCCAGCTGGAGAATAGCTTCATTCTTGTCATGCAAGTCCGCAATGACAGTCAAAAGATGCTGGTAGAGGCTATTGATTTGTTCCTTGAGATCACCAATCTCATCCTTAGAATCCACGCGCAATCGCACTTGAGTATCCAGTTCCATCATCCGACGGGTCACCCGCTTGATTTCCAAAATGGGGGCAACAATGGTCCGAGCATAGATGTAGGCCACCAAGAGGGAAATTAGAAAGGATGCCAGCAAGGTATAGGGGAGAAATTGGAGACTGATTTGCTCTGCTTCCTTTTGCAAATCCATGGAAGCAAGAAACTGGAGAGTCATGGTACCACCGTCCTGCGTTGTCACCTCGCGCTCCTCGATAAAGAGGGAGGTAGTCTGGCGGTCTGTGTCCAGAGGAAGATTGTCCTTGACTTCTAACTTGTCCTCGGTCATCTCTCCCTTGACGCCCCCCTTGATATCACTGGTCTGGGAATATAGGTCTAACACTTTCTCTATACTCTGCCTATCCTTTCCTTCGAGTGACCGGGCAATGGCTGTCGCTTTCTGACCAATAGTTTCTTGACGGTGGCTCAGATAAGTCGAAGGAAAAAGAAAATAAATAGCTAAATGAAGGCAGATAACCAGAACACTAAAAATCGAGAAGGTATAGATAAATATCTTTGTAAATAAACCTGTTCGTTTCATTTTCGCTCCAATTTATAACCAACATTGCGCACAGTGAGGATGCAGTCCAGGTCTAGTTTTTTCCGCAATTCCTTGATATAAACATCAATGACACGGTCAAAGGGAACCTCATCTGTCGCTTTCCAGACGGCATCGATTATCTGAGAACGAGTCAAGGCTCGTCCTTCATTTTTAACCAAATAATCAAGAATTTCCAACTCTTTGGCATTGATAGCTACTTCCTCACCTGCTAGGCTGGCACTGTAACTTTCAAAATCCACCTTGGCATCCTTATAAGAGAAAATTCGTCCTGTATCGTAATAGCGCTTGAAAATCGCGTCCACCCTCACTTTTAAGAGGGAGAGGGAGAAGGGCTTTTCCAGATAGCCATCTGCCAGAGAGGCAAAGGCACTCATCTTGTATTCCTCATCCTGAAAGGCTGTTAACATCAAGACAGGGACTTGGCTGCTTTTGCGAATCTCAGCTAGTACTTCCAGACCATTAAGCTTGGGCATCTGAATATCCAGTAAAACCAAGGCTACCTCATAGCTTGAAAATTTTTCTAAGGCTTCTTGACCGTCCGCCGCCTCAATGGTTTCATAGCCACAATCTGTCAAATAGTCACTGATCCCCTCGCGGATCATTTCTTCATCTTCTACAATTAAAATTTTCATACTTTAACTGCTCTCTATTTTTTATTTTTCTTAGAATAACTACCTACTCTATTTTCTATTATAGTCTCTTGCTGGCCTTTTGTCTGTAAACAACTGACCACTAGATAAAACAAAGAGAGCCTATCGCTCTCTCTGCTTGCATTTCACTCCCTGTGGAATGAAGGTTATTTGGTTTTTGAAAATGTTAAGACGTAGTTATAATCTTTCCCATTGTTTTTATAGAGATAGTCTTCTTTAACAGTATAACCACGTTTACGTAATTCCTCTTTCTTGGCATCAACTTGGTTCTTGACTGCTACTTTTACTTCATCATCTGTTGAACCAGCTGCGACTTCAAGAGGAGTTTCATTGATAGCTCCTAGGAAACCTGCAATATCTTTCATTTGATCAAAGTTATAAAAAACATTGACTTTGACCTTTTGAGGAGCTGGCTGTTCTAGACTTCTACGATTTCTGCTAGCGCGTGGTTGAACTGCCGGAGCCATTCTGAACCCTGTAGTTCCTACTGGCTGTGTTTTGGATTCTTTTGTGAATTCTACAACATAATCATAGCTATCTCCACCCTCAACGATTTGATCCAAGTCTGTTGTGGACTTAACTGTAAAGCCTTGTTTTTTCAGTTTCTCAATTTGTGCTTTTGTTTTTTCTACAACAGCTTTTTTAATATCTTCTTTAGTTGCATTACCTGGTAAAGTTAAAAGATTATTTTCTCCTACTTCACCTAATGCTCCAGCTATATCTTTAAGAGCTGTTAAATTATAGTAGATATTTATTTTTTTAGTTTTATTAGATAAATCTCTTTTTACAACTTTTTTAGCTCTAACTTGAACTTTTGGTGCAATTCTGAATGTTGATGTCCCTTGAGTTTCTTTTGAAAATACTACTATATAGTTATAATTTTTCACTTGCGTATTTTCTTCAAAAATTATCTCATTCTTAACATTGTAACCGTGTTTTTTCAAATCAGCTATTTTCGCATCTATTTTTGCTTTTACCAGTTGTTTAGCTTGTTCTTCTGTGGCATTGTTTGGAATTTTTACTGTATTATTTTCCCCTGGATCAGCGAAAAAACCATTTATATCTGGCATCCCAGCAAAATTATAACTAATATTTACTGTACCCTCTTGTTCTCCTGCTGCACGAGCTACTCTTCTTGCTCTTGGTTGATATGAAGGAGCATTTCTGAAACTTGTATTTTCTGTTGTTGGCTGAGTAGTTTCTGAGTTTTCTGTTGTAGTTGCGTTTGCTGAAGTCGCTGGCTGTGTAGCTTCTGTTCCTGCTTCTGGTTGCGTTACTCCTGAAGATACTTCTCCTGAACCATGCCCTATTACCGTACTTCCATTATCAATTGTAGTTCCATCATTACGTCCATTTGATAAGCCATCCTTGTTATAGTTAGGAGATGTAATTTCCTCACCAGGAACTTCTAAAGCGAGAATCTCATTCTGATATTTATCTGTAATCTCTGATGCAGTTTCATCATCTGGCGCTGCTTGGATTTCTGCAATAGCCTTTGTTTTCAACTCTTCTAATTTCGCTTTAAAAGAAGTTTTATCAGATTCATCTGCAACTTTTTCAATCGCAGCTAATTTATCAGCATAAATAGAGTCAATATTTGTCAAATTTTCTTTCTTAGCTTCCTCTAATGCTGTATTCAACTCTTTTTCTTCCTCCGTTGCAGCTGCTGATTCTGTTTCTTTCGATGTTTCTGTTCCAGCTGGTTGTGTAACTGTTGTATCTCCAGCCGAATCTTCTGCTTTCGGAGCTGAAATTCCAGGTTGTTCTGTAGTTTCATCATTTGAAGGAGTAGCGTCTGTTGATGGATTATTTGAAGGGACATTGTCCGTTACTGGAGTTGATTCTGCTTCTTTTGTTTCTGAAGATTCTTCTACTGGTTGACCTTGATTTCCTGAAGTTGTAGCCTCTGACTCTTCAACTTTCGGAGTTTCTGCTTTCTGTTCAGATTCTACATTAGCTCCGTCTGTTTCTTCAGTTCCATTTACTACTTCTTCTCTTTTTGCTTTATCAGAAGTTGATGTTGTTGATTCTGAGTTTCCGTCTCCAGTTGAGGCTTCAGCATTTTGTGAATTTGTTTCTTCTTTATTGCCTTCTGTTACTGAATGTGATGACTCTGAATCGCTTGAATCATTTGTAGCATCTACAGATGGAGTAGTTGAAGTTTCTGACGTTACTTCTGGAGTTTTTTGCTCAGCTTCTTCTGTTTCATCAGAAGTCAACGTTGAAGGAGTTGAATTGCCATCCTCATTTGACTCACTTGTAGATGATACTGAATCTCCAGCTGGTTTGGCAACCTCTGAATCTGGCTCTGTTGATTCTGCTCCCTCATTCGATACTTCTGGAGCTGATGGTTGTTCCTCTACTTTCGGTTCTTTTTCAGATTTACCTTCTTCTCTAGCTGGTTGTGTAGCTGGCGACCCACCTTCAGAAACAGTTGATGGTTCTGTTGAATCCCCTGATTGCTCATCAGCTTCTTTCTCTTCTTTTCCTTCATCTCCTGCTGTTGTTCCCACTTCTTTTGGAGCTGGTTGTTCTTCTTTATTTTCCGGAGTTGTCGGTGCTTCTGTTTTTGGTTCAGATGATTCTGTTGGCTCTTCCACTTTTGTCGCTGGAGTCGCTGGCTTCTCTTCTTTCGGCGCTGGTGTTACCACCTCTGGTGCTGTTTCTTTTGGTGCTACTGGAGCTTCTGTTTCTTCTTTAACTTCTGGGCTTGTCACAGCTGGTGCTTCTGAAGCAGGTTCTTCACCTAATTCTTCCGATCTTTCCACTACTGGTGCTGATACAGGCTGATAGACTGGGCTATAGTTCACAGTCATTTTTTCAACTTTCTCAGTGACATCTGTTAATTCAAAGGTAACAGCTTTTGTTTCTTGGTCTTTCTTGAGCAAGACTTCATAAGTACGAACTTCGCCACTTGCACCGCTTTCTTTGATGACAATCTT
>NZ_VMLY01000021.1:0-85912 GCF_013276905.1 Streptococcus sp. 3109
CGAAAGGTGATGTGGTTTTTATTAAAGTCGGAAACGATGTTGTGAAACGCACTACATCTTATACGGTGACCCCTGAGAACGGTGATGTTACACCGAATGTTAATGACGAAATCGTTAAACCAGGTGAAGTGAAAGACAAGGTTGAATACCTTAAAGTCGGAAACGATGTTGTGAAACGCACTACATCTTATACGGTGACCCCTGAGAACGGTGATGTTACACCAAGTACTTCAGAATATAAAAATTCGTCTAAATTGACTAATACAAATAACACAAATAAACCAAACGACGTTAATGTTGAAGGTGAGATTCAGACAGGTGATAATTCTCGAACTAACTTGACTGGCAAAAAAGTTTTACCAAACACAGGTGGATCTGACTCAGTTGCTATGAATTTGTTAGGTGCGTTAACACTCACTTCTGTTCTTGGTTTGGCTGCGACTAAACGCAAAACGGAAGATAATTAATCTTTAAAGAGATACCTTTGGGCTCTTTGTCAACTGTAGTGGGTTGAAGAAAAGCTATGATCGAGAAAGGACAAATTTCGTCCTTTCTTTTTTGATGTTCAGAGCGATAAAAATCCGTTTTTTGAAGTTTTCAAAGTTCCGAAAACCAAAGGCATTGCGCTTGATAAGTTTGATAAGATTATTGGTTGCTTCCAGTTTGGCGTTTGAATAGGAGAATTGAAGAGCGTTGACGATTTTCTCTTTGTTCTTTAGAAAGGTTTTAAAGACAGTCTGAAAAAGAGGATGGACCTTCTTTAGATTGTCTTCAATGAGACCGAAAAATTTGTCAGCTTCCTTATTCTGAAAGTGAAAAAGCAAGAGCTGATAGAGCTGATAGTGGTGTTTCAAGTCTTCTGAATAGCTCAAAAGCTTGTCTAGGATTTCTTTATTGGTTAAGTGCATACGAAAAGTAGGGCGATAAAAACGCTTATCACTGAGTTTACGACTATCCTGTTGAATGAGCTTCCAGTAGCGCTTGATAGCCTTGTATTCATGGGATTTTCGCTCAAATTGATTCATGTTTTGTATAAATCTTATGGGACTTTTTTCTACAACAAAATAGGCTCCATAATATCCATAGGGGATTTACCCACTACAAATATTATATAGCTGAAAAGCTAAGCTCTAGAAAGGACAAATTTCTTTCTTTTTATATAGTTTATTTTTTGTTATATAACTTTACTATTATTTCCAAGTTTTTAGTGAAATTTCTCCGCTATTTAGCCAGATTTCTTTTCCGTTATCACATTGAACTAAAAGTTTACCACTTTCAGAGATATCTTTAGCAAGTCTCTTGTAGTCTTTTTGCCCTAGTGTGAAAGTGACTTCTTTTCCAAGAACGAATGACTGTTTTTTGTATAGGTATAATAGCTCTTCTGCTGGTGTTTCGAAGAAAGCACGCCATATTTCGATAATTAATTCATTTCTTGTTATAGGTGCTGGTACTTTAAATAAACTATCAGCTTTTTCTTTTAATTCCTGAGGGAAGTCTTTAATAGTGAAATTGATACCTACTCCAATAATGATATCTGTGACTAAGCCAGTTTCTACAGAGGTCATTGCTTCAGTAAGGATTCCTCCAATTTTATGATTTTTGAGGTAGATATCGTTGACCCATTTTATGTCGACATCTATTAAAGTTAGGTTCTTAATAGCTTTGTAGATAGCTCCAGCTACAAGTAGTGTGTAGGATGCTATTTTGTCATAGTGGACCTCATTTCTAACTCAAACGTCTCATACTTAATTCCACCATAAAAATCCGTTTTAGACTAATTTCCACTTTGGTCATCCAAGTGGAAGTTACTTTGAGAAGTTACCATGGAGATTAAATATCGAAAAATATTGTGAAATCTTTCCTTATATTCCCAAAGTGTGATATAATAGTTTCGAATAAAATAAATAAAGGGGTTTTTGTAACATGGCAAAACTTACTGTTAAAGACGTTGACTTGAAAGGTAAAAAAGTCCTCGTTCGTGTTGACTTCAACGTACCATTGAAAGATGGCGTAATCACTAACGACAACCGTATCACAGCAGCTCTTCCAACTATTAAGTACATCATCGAACAAGGTGGACGTGCAATTCTTTTCTCTCACCTTGGACGTGTGAAAGAAGAAGCTGATAAAGCTGGTAAATCACTTGCTCCTGTAGCAGCTGACTTAGCAGCAAAACTTGGTCAAGATGTTGTGTTCCCAGGTGTCACTCGTGGTGCTGAATTGGAAGCAGCTATCAACGCTCTTGAAGATGGACAAGTTCTTTTGGTTGAAAACACTCGTTACGAAGATGTTGACGGCAAAAAAGAATCTAAAAACGATCCTGAACTTGGTAAATACTGGGCATCACTTGGAGATGGTATCTTCGTAAACGATGCATTCGGTACAGCTCACCGTGCACACGCATCTAACGTTGGTATCTCAGCAAACGTTGAAAAAGCAGTTGCTGGTTTCCTTCTTGAAAACGAAATTGCCTACATCCAAGAAGCAGTTGAAACTCCAGAACGTCCATTCGTGGCTATCCTTGGTGGTTCAAAAGTTTCAGACAAGATTGGTGTTATCGAAAACTTGCTTGAAAAAGCTGATAAAGTCCTTATCGGTGGTGGTATGACTTACACATTCTACAAAGCACAAGGTATCGAAATCGGTAACTCACTTGTAGAAGAAGATAAATTGGATGTTGCGAAAGCTCTTCTTGAAAAAGCAAACGGTAAATTGATCTTGCCAGTTGACTCAAAAGAAGCAAATGCATTTGCTGACTACACTGAAGTGCGTGACACTGAAGGTGAAGCAGTTTCTGAAGGCTTCCTTGGTCTTGACATCGGTCCAAAATCTATCGCTAAATTTGACGAAGCTTTGACTGGTGCCAAAACAGTTGTATGGAATGGACCTATGGGTGTATTTGAAAACCCAGATTTCCAAGCTGGTACAATCGGTGTGATGGACGCTATCGTGAAACAACCAGGCGTTAAATCAATCATCGGTGGTGGTGACTCAGCTGCCGCAGCAATCAACCTTGGTCGTGCAGACAAGTTCTCATGGATCTCTACTGGTGGTGGAGCATCAATGGAACTTCTTGAAGGTAAAGTTCTTCCAGGACTTGCAGCCTTGACAGAAAAATAAGATTAACTAAATGAATCAAAGAAGAGGGGAATGAAAGTTCCTCTTTTCTTTTACTCGAAATAAAAACGCTTCCTCTCAACTATTGCTCATAAAATCAGCCAATTTATGATAAAATGGAAATAGAAAGTTGAGATTATGAGTTATTTTAAAAAATATAAATTCGATAAATCACAGTTCAGACTTGGTATGCGAACCTTTAAAACAGGTATTGCTGTTTTTCTAGTTCTCTTGATTTTTGGCTTTTTTGGTTGGAAAGGTCTTCAAATTGGTGCTTTGACAGCCGTTTTTAGCCTGAGGGAGAGTTTTGATAAGAGTGTCCATTTTGGGACTTCGCGTATTCTAGGAAATAGTATCGGTGGCCTCTATGCCCTGGTCTTCTTCCTATTAAACACCTTTTTCCACGAAGCCTTTTGGGTAACCTTAGTTGTTGTTCCAATCTGCACCATGTTAACCATTATGACAAATGTAGCCATGAATAACAAAGCAGGGGTTATTGGTGGTGTAGCAGCCATGTTAATCATTACCCTATCGATTCCGAGCGGCGAAACAATTTTGTACGTGTTTGCGCGTGTATCAGAAACTTTCATGGGAGTTTTTGTCGCAATTCTCGTAAATTACGATATTGATCGTATTCGGCTCTTTTTAGAGAAAAAAGAAAAATAATGTTACATTTTATAACATTATCAATTGACGTTTGTCTTTTTTTAGACTATAATAGACAGAAAGAAGGAAATTGTAAATGAAGGAAAAAGAATTTCGCCGAAATATGGCTGTTTTTCCTATCGGCAGTGTTATGAAGTTGACCGATCTATCGGCGCGTCAGATTCGTTATTATGAAGATCAAGAGTTGATTAAGCCTGATCGAAACGAAGGAAACCGTCGCATGTATTCCTTGAATGACATGGATCGTCTGCTTGAAATCAAAGATTATATCTCTGAAGGTTATAATATCGCTGCCATTAAGAAAAAATATGCTGAACGTGAAGCGAAATCCAAGAAAGCGGTTAGTCAGACTGAAGTACGTCGTGCACTTCACAATGAACTCCTCCAACAGGGTCGCTTTGCTTCAGTACGGTCACCTTTTGGTCGCGGTTAGGCAACCGCAAGTAGTCATACATTAAGGAGAAAACTCATGCCAATCACAGCTGCAGATATTCGTCGTGAAGTCAAGGAAAAAAATGTTACCTTTATTCGTCTCATGTTCTCAGATATTTTGGGAACCATGAAAAACGTCGAAATTCCTGCTACAGATGAACAGTTAGATAAAGTCTTGTCAAATAAGGCTATGTTTGATGGATCTTCTATTGAAGGTTTTGTACGTATCAATGAGTCAGATATGTACTTGTACCCTGACTTGGATACATGGACAGTCTTTCCTTGGGGAGATGAAAATGGAAGTGTTGCAGGTTTGATCTGTGATGTCTATACAACAGAAGGTGAGCCATTTGCAGGTGACCCTCGTGGCAATTTGAAACGTGCTCTTCATCACATGGAAGAAGTAGGATTCAAGTCCTTCAACCTTGGTCCAGAACCAGAATTCTTCCTATTTAAGTTGGATGAAAATGGAGACCCAACGCTTGAAGTGAATGATAAGGGTGGCTACTTTGATTTGGCGCCTACTGACCTTGCGGACAATACACGTCGTGAGATTGTGAATGTCTTGACCAAAATGGGATTTGAAGTAGAAGCGAGTCACCACGAGGTTGCGGTTGGACAACACGAAATTGACTTCAAGTACGATGAAGTTCTCCGTGCTTGTGATAAGATTCAAATCTTTAAACTCGTTGTTAAAACCATTGCTCGCAAACATGGCCTTTACGCAACCTTTATGGCTAAACCAAAATTTGGTATTGCTGGATCAGGTATGCACTGTAATATGTCCTTGTTTGATGCAGAAGGAAACAATGCCTTCTTTGATCCAAATGATCCAAAAGGAATGCAGTTGTCAGAAACGGCCTATCATTTCCTTGGCGGTTTGATTAAGCATGCCTACAACTATACTGCTATCATGAACCCAACGGTTAACTCATACAAACGTTTGGTTCCAGGTTATGAAGCACCTGTTTACATTGCTTGGGCTGGCCGTAACCGTTCACCGCTTGTGCGCGTGCCTGCTTCACGTGGTATGGGAACTCGTCTTGAGTTGCGTTCAGTGGATCCGATGGCAAACCCATACATCGCTATGGCTGTTCTTTTGGAGGTTGGTTTGCATGGTATTGAAAATAAAATCGAAGCACCAGCTCCTATCGAAGAAAATATCTACATCATGACAGCAGAAGAGCGTAAGGAAGCTGGTATTACAGACCTTCCATCAACTCTTCACAACGCTTTGAAAGCTTTGACAGAAGATGAAGTCGTCAGAGCGGCTCTTGGAGAACATATCTATACTAGTTTCCTTGAAGCCAAACGAATCGAATGGGCAAGTTATGCAACCTTCGTTTCACAATGGGAAATTGATAATTATTTAGACCTTTACTAATACTAATATAGAAGAAAGATTGCCTGAGGGTGATCTTTTTTCTTGTATTTTATATCGAGGTGTGATATACTTTATATAACGAGGTGCGATATATCGAACTGAATAGGAGGTGGCTATAAATGGAATTAACGGATAAGATCCGTCGTGTTTATCTTCCGATGACGGAAACTGGCTTTTATATCTTGTTCTGTCTGCAAAAGGAAGGTCATGGTTATAGTATTACGCAAAAGGTCAGGGAGATGACAGATTCGCAAATCTTGATTAGTCCTGGAACTATGTATGGAACCTTGTCGAAGATGGAAAAGGATGGCTTGATTTCCTTTGTTCGCGAAGAGGAGAAACGGAAAATCTATCAGATTACAGACTTGGGACGCAAAGTCTTAGAGATTGAATTGAAACGTATTGAACGACTCTACAGAAATAGTCGGGAGGAAAGATGATGGAAAAGAAAGTTGTTTATCGAATTTTTACAATTGCGGATTATGAGAGGGAGGCTTTATATCTTAGAAAAATGCATGCTAAGGGCTGGAAACTTAGAAAAGTAAGTTATTCTATCTTATTGTTTGCAGTTAAGTATACCTTTGAAAAATGTCAGCCTGAGCAAGTATCTTATCAGTTGGACTTTTATCCCATGAAAAAATCAGATAGAGCCTCCTATTTACAATTATTTAAAGACTGTGGCTGGGAGCATATTACAGACTTTAATGGGTTTTCCTACTTTAGAAAGCTTCATTCTGAAATTGAATCGAATGCAGAATTTGAAATCTATAATGACGCTGCTGGGAAGTTAGCTATGGTCAAACGGATTTTAACGAGGCGGATGCTTCCTATTTTGCTTCTCTTTTTAGCTCTACTACCGGTTTTCTCAAAGTTTGTCAGTGGAGGTAGTTCTTTCAGTTGGGTAGTGTTTTTGATTTTCATAATAGATTGGGTTTTATTGATAGTTTTTGCGATTCAGATTTCTTATATTTTTTGGAGCTTGTTTCAAAAATGGAAAGAATTATCTGACAAATAAAACCATGTATGTTTTCTGATTTGGAGGTAAGGTAATGAATAGCAAAGTACAATTTCGGTTTTTCACCATTGTTGATTTGGACAAGGAAGAAGAATATTTACATGAGATGCATTTGAAAGGTTGGAGGTATAGAACGAGTCGTTTTGGTTTGTTCTATTTTGACCAATGTCAACCAGACGATGTCATCTACTGTATCTATGATTCTAGATTTCTTAAAAAATATAAGCATGAACTGCAAGATTTTAGAAATAGCGGTTGGGAATTGATAGAAGCAGGTTCTTGTTCGGTTCTTCGTAAATCATCTTTTGATTTACTTCCGGAGGATATGAGCAAGGGTCTTAGATGGGAAGTTATGCGATCTAGACTTCGTTCCTGTACAGCTACTTTCTTAGGCGGTCTTGTTGTTTGTATGAGTTTGTTTCGAGAAGAACTGTCGCAACCTTTCTCTGTCATTTTTGTTCTATATGCCTTTATGATTTCTTATCTAATCTATGGTTATTTCAGACTAAAAAGGAAATATCAAGTAGATGGAAGGTGAGTTTCTCGGTCTTCAGACCGATTTTTAGCACTCTTGGCAAAAGAGTGCTAATTTTTTGAGTTTTTATCTTGACATTCTCTTTTAAGGGTGTATAATAGAATCATGAGTTAGCACTTGAGTATGTTGAGTGCTAATCGATCAGACAGAGAGGAGTGATGAGGTGGTTACAGAGCGTCAGCAGGATATTTTAAATCTGATTATTGACATCTTTACCAAAACGCACGAACCTGTCGGATCCAAAGCCTTGCAAGAGTCTATTAACTCTAGCAGTGCAACCATTCGTAATGACATGGCGGCTTTAGAAAAGCAAGGTTTGCTTGAGAAGGCTCATACTTCAAGCGGTCGCATGCCAAGTGTTGCTGGTTTTCAGTACTATGTGAAACACTCACTGGATTTTGACCGACTGGCTGAAAATGAGGTTTACGAGATTGTCAAAGCCTTTGATCAGGAATTCTTCAAATTGGAGGATATTCTGCAAGAGGCTGCTAATCTACTGACAGACTTGAGTGGCTGTACGGTAGTAGCACTGGATGTTGAGCCCAGCAAGCAACGGTTGACAGCCTTTGATATCGTTGTTTTGGGGCAACATACAGCCTTGGCAGTATTCACCCTAGACGAGTCGCGAACGGTTACCAGTCAGTTTCTGATTCCAAGGAACTTTTTGCAGGAGGACTTGCTGAAGCTGAAGAGCATCATTCAGGAACGTTTCCTCGGCCACACCGTTTTAGATATTCACTACAAGATTCGGACGGAGATTCCGCAGATTATCCAGCGTTACTTTACAACAACGGACAATGTTATCGATCTCTTTGAACACATTTTTAAGGAAATGTTCAACGAAAACATTGTAGTGGCGGGCAAGGTAAATCTCTTGAATTTTGCTAATCTGGCAGCTTATCAGTTCTTTGATCAACCGCAAAAGGTGGCTCTGGAGATTCGTGAGGGGATGCATGAGGATCAGATGCAAAATGTCCGAGTTGCGGACAGTCAAGAGTCCTGTCTAGCTGACCTAGCGGTGATTAGTAGCAAGTTCCTCATTCCTTATCGCGGAGTTGGAATTCTAGCCATTATCGGTCCGGTTAATCTGGATTACCAACAGCTAATCAACCAAGTCAATGTGGTCAATCGTGTTTTGACCATGAAGTTGACAGATTTTTACCGCTACCTCAGCAGTAATCATTACGAAGTACATTAAGATTGAAATCATTAAAGGAGGCGAAAATGGCCCAAGATATAAAAAATGAAGAAGTAGAAGAAGTTCAAGAAGAGGAAGTTGTGGAAACGGTAGAAGAAACAACTCCTGAGAAGTCTGAATTGGACTTGGCAAATGAACGTGCAGATGAATTTGAAAACAAATACCTTCGCGCTCATGCAGAAATGCAAAACATTCAACGCCGTGCCAATGAAGAGCGTCAAAACTTGCAACGTTATCGTAGCCAGGATTTGGCAAAAGCGATTCTCCCTTCTTTGGACAACCTTGAGCGTGCACTCGCAGTTGAAGGTTTGACAGATGATGTGAAGAAGGGCTTGGAAATGGTGCAAGAAAGTTTGATTCATGCTTTGAAAGAAGAAGGAATCGAAGAAATCGCAGCTGACGGTGAATTTGACCATAACTACCATATGGCCATCCAAACTCTTCCAGCAGACGATGAACACCCAGCAGATACCATCGCCCAAGTCTTCCAAAAAGGCTACAAACTCCATGACCGCATCCTACGCCCAGCCATGGTAGTGGTGTATAACTAAGATACAAAGCCCGTAAAAAGCTCACAGTAAAAATAGGAGATTGACGAAGTGTTCGATGAACACAAGAAAATCTATCTTTTTTACTCAGAGCTTAGGGCGTGTTCGATTAGGCAATTCTGACGGTAGCTGAAGCAACTTGTCAGAAAACGGCAATCGCTATGGCGTTTGCCTAGCCTCCTTACTAACTCGTCGTCGAAATAAAATCGATTTCGACTCCTCGTGTCGCAATTTACATAATAGAAAACTTGTCCGAAACGACACTAAACTATGAAAGAAAGATAAGAGGCAAGCCGGAGGCTTGCAAGGAAGATATTTCCCACCGTGGTGAAAGTTTCAGTAGCAAAAGCTACTGAAACAGGGGATTTTTGAGACAATAGGCTCAAAAATAAGTGATGAAATCCCGAAGGGAGTTGCTCACGTCCCCACCACTTAAGGGAAATATCAAAAAATCAAAATTCGAATTAAAATTTAAGGAGAAAAACACATGTCTAAAATTATCGGTATTGACTTAGGTACAACAAACTCAGCAGTTGCAGTTCTTGAAGGAACTGAAAGCAAAATCATCGCAAACCCAGAAGGAAACCGCACAACTCCATCTGTAGTCTCATTCAAAAACGGCGAAATCATCGTTGGTGACGCTGCGAAACGTCAAGCAGTCACAAACCCAGATACAGTTATCTCTATTAAATCTAAAATGGGAACTTCTGAAAAAGTTTCTGCTAACGGAAAAGAATACACTCCACAAGAAATCTCAGCTATGATTCTTCAATATTTGAAAGGCTACGCTGAAGACTACCTTGGTGAAAAAGTAACCAAGGCAGTTATCACAGTTCCAGCTTACTTCAACGATGCTCAACGTCAAGCAACAAAAGACGCTGGTAAAATCGCTGGTCTTGAAGTAGAACGTATCGTCAACGAACCAACTGCAGCAGCTCTTGCTTACGGTTTGGATAAGACTGACAAAGAAGAAAAAATCTTGGTATTTGACCTTGGTGGTGGTACATTCGACGTCTCTATCCTTGAATTGGGTGACGGTGTCTTCGACGTATTGTCAACTGCAGGGGACAACAAACTTGGTGGTGATGACTTTGACCAAAAAATCATCGATCACTTGGTAGCAGAATTCAAGAAAGAAAACGGTATTGACTTGTCTACTGACAAGATGGCGATGCAACGTTTGAAAGATGCGGCTGAAAAAGCGAAGAAAGATCTTTCTGGTGTAACTTCAACACAAATCAGCTTGCCATTCATCACTGCAGGTGAGGCTGGACCTCTTCACTTGGAAATGACTTTGACTCGTGCGAAATTTGACGATTTGACTCGTGACCTTGTTGAACGTACAAAAGTTCCAGTTCGTCAAGCCCTTTCAGATGCAGGTTTGAGCTTGTCAGAAATCGACGAAGTGATCCTTGTTGGTGGTTCAACTCGTATCCCAGCCGTTGTCGAAGCTGTTAAGGCTGAAACTGGTAAAGAACCAAACAAATCAGTAAACCCTGATGAAGTAGTTGCTATGGGTGCGGCAATCCAAGGTGGTGTCATCACTGGTGATGTCAAAGACGTTGTCCTTCTTGACGTAACACCATTGTCACTTGGTATTGAAACAATGGGTGGTGTCTTCACAAAACTCATCGACCGCAACACAACAATTCCAACATCTAAATCACAAGTCTTCTCAACTGCGGCAGACAACCAACCAGCCGTTGATATCCACGTTCTTCAAGGTGAACGCCCAATGGCAGCAGATAACAAGACTCTTGGACGTTTCCAATTGACTGATATCCCAGCTGCACCTCGTGGAATTCCTCAAATCGAAGTAACATTTGACATCGATAAGAATGGTATCGTGTCTGTTAAAGCTAAAGACCTTGGAACTCAAAAAGAACAAACAATTGTGATCCAATCGAACTCAGGTTTGACTGACGAAGAAATTGACCGCATGATGAAAGATGCAGAAGCTAACGCTGAAGCAGATAAGAAACGTAAAGAAGAAGTTGACCTTCGTAACGAAGTAGACCAAGCTATCTTCGCAACTGAAAAGACTATCAAGGAAACTGAAGGCAAAGGATTCGACACAGAACGTGAAGCTGCCCAAGCTGCCCTTGATGACCTTAAGAAAGCGCAAGAAGATAACAACTTGGACGACATGAAAGCAAAACTTGAAGCATTGAACGAAAAAGCTCAAGGCCTTGCTGTTAAACTCTACGAACAAGCCGCAGCAGCGCAACAAGCTCAAGCAGGAGCAGAAGGCGCACAAGCAACAGGAAACGCAGGCGATGACGTCGTAGACGGAGAGTTTACGGAAAAATAAGATGCAAAGCCCGTTAAAACCTCACAGTGAAAATAGGAAATCTGACGCAGAAACTTTAGTTTCTAGAAAGATTTGTCTTTTTCACCAAGAGGTTAGGGCGTGCTCGATTCGGTAAGATGTTGAGGCGTTAAGAAAACGAAAGAAAAATAGGAAGCCATCGCCTTGTGCGATGCACAAAAGATGGCTTATCTTTTTTCCGAAGTTTTTAGCCGAAACTCAGTTAAGCCTAACTCGTTAAGAATGACAAATGGCTAAAGAGTTTGTCATTCGACTGCAATCGCTATGGCGACTTGCCTAAACGCCTTACTAGTTCAAAAACAAAGTATAATCGACTTTGTTTTTGAACGTCGTAATGATAGGAAGAAATCCAGAGGTTGCAACCCAGCCTCTGTTTTTCGATAAAAAGGATCTGAACCTGATTTATTTGGGGTTTGTCTTGTCAATATATAAAGAAAGGAATTGAACCCGACCTAAATGGTGGTTCGATTCAGAACATCAATAGAAAGGAACAAGGGTGTTCGTAACTGAACACGGGCTACGGACTGTGCCAAAAAGATAGTTTTTTCTAGGACGCAAGCGTCCGTCGTCAAAACTCCTATTTTGGCTGTGTCCGTTTGACGCCCTTTGTATCTTGAATTATGAACAATACTGAATTTTATGATCGTCTGGGGGTGTCAAAAAACGCTTCGGCAGACGAAATCAAAAAAGCTTATCGTAAGCTTTCGAAAAAATATCACCCAGATATCAATAAGGAGCCTGGTGCTGAGGAAAAGTACAAGGAAGTTCAGGAAGCCTATGAGACTTTGAGTGACGACCAAAAACGTGCTGCCTATGACCAATACGGTGCTGCTGGAGCCAACGGTGGTTTTGGTGGAGCTGGCGGTTTCGATGGGGCAGGAGGCTTCGGTGGGGCAGGAGGCTTCGGTGGTTTTGAGGATATTTTTTCAAGTTTCTTTGGAGGAGGCGGAGCTTCGCGCAATCCAAACGCTCCTCGTCAGGGGGATGACCTCCAGTATCGTGTGAACTTGACCTTTGAAGAAGCTATTTTTGGAGCTGAAAAAGAAGTTAAGTACAACCGTGAAGCTAGCTGTCGTACATGTAATGGTTCTGGTGCTAAGCCAGGAACAAGTCCAGTCACTTGTGGACGCTGTCATGGCGCTGGTGTCATTAACGTTGATACGCAGACTCCGCTTGGTATGATGCGTCGCCAAGTAACCTGTGATGTCTGTCATGGTCGCGGAAAAGAAATCAAAGATCCATGTACAACTTGTCACGGAACAGGTCATGAAAAACAAGCGCATAGCGTACATGTCAAAATCCCTGCTGGTGTGGAAACAGGTCAACAAATTCGCCTAGCAGGTCAAGGTGAAGCAGGATTTAACGGTGGACCTTATGGTGACTTGTATGTAGTAGTTTCTGTGGAAGCTAGCGACAAGTTTGAACGTGAAGGAACGACTATCTTCTACAATCTCAACCTCAACTTTGTCCAAGCAGCTCTTGGTGATACAGTTGATATCCCAACGGTTCACGGTGATGTTGAATTGGTTATCCCAGAGGGAACTCAGACTGGTAAGAAATTCCGTTTACGTGGTAAGGGAGCTCCGAGCCTTCGTGGTGGTGTAGTTGGTGACCAATACGTTACTGTCAATGTCGTAACACCGACAGGCTTGAACGACCGCCAAAAAGCAGCCTTGAAAGAATTCGCAGCTGCGGGTGATTTAAAAGTCAATCCAAAGAAAAAAGGCTTCTTTGACCATATTAAAGATGCTTTTGAAGGAGAATAAAGCAAAAAGAGCTGTCGGGCTCTTTTTACTTTATAGATTTTTTAAGACTTTCCTAAGTAATGACGGACGGTAGCGACCTCCTTCGAAGTTCCATACCTAAACTTTGAACCTAAGTCTTAAAGTTTCCAAACAGCTGAAACCAAGCTGTTTCAGCTGTTTTCATTACGGCAGAAAGTCTTCGATTTAGTTGTGAAATGGTGAATGATACTCTTCAAACCACGTCAGCGTCGGCTTGTCATGGGTATGGTTACTGACTTCGTCAGTTCTATCCACAACCTTAAAACGGTGTTTTGAGCAGTCTGTGCCTAGCTTTCTAGTTTGCTTTTTGATTTTTATTGAGTATGAGTTACCTAAATTATGATGCATAGTTGATGGGATATATATAGTAGATTGAAATATAATATGAACAAATTGATAAGAGGATTTTAAAGTAATCTCTAACAATGCTTTAGAAACTATGATGTGCTATTCTAAATTCAATTCACTATAACTTGTTTACCTTTTAAAAAAGAGCCGAGTGGCTCTTTTACTTATCTTCAAGTTCCTGTGTTTCTTTAATCACAGCTAGTCTAGTCTGGATATCCTTTTCCACGACCTTAAACTTGTAAGTCAGGTCTTCTTGATATTCCTTGATGAGTTCTTTTTGCTGGTCGATGATTTGCAGGCTGTTTTGGATAATATCCACATCATCCTTGATAGCTTGAACGCGGTCAGTTGTATTCAAGACTTCATCTGTGATGGTTTGGCGATTTTTTGTGACCAGATAACTTCCGGCTGCGGCTCCTGCAAATAGCAGTAGGTTGGATAATTTCATGGTAACTCCTTAGGCGTTTTTGATGGTTTCAGCGACTTGAGCGAGTTTGTCAAAGTCAGGTTCGTGGGCGATAAAATCAATCTTGAGGTCATCGTCCGCACTGTAGCGAGGCACGAGGTGAACGTGGGTATGAAAGACGGTTTGACCTGCGATTTCTTCACAGTTAGCAATGATATTCATACCAGCAGCCTTGGTAGCTTTCATGACTTTTTGAGCTACTTTTGGTACTTGGGCAAAGAGTTGGCTGGCGCTAGTAGCGTTCATTTCCAAAAGATTGCGATAGTGTTCTTTTGGCACGACTAAGGTGTGTCCTGGTGTCACTTGAGAAATATCCAGAAAGGCAAGAACCTGCTCATCTTCATATACTTTTGAAGCAGGAATTTCCCCTGCGATGATTTTACAAAAAATGCAATCTGACATAAAATCTACCTCTACTGTATTGAATTTTGATATAATATAGCTACATTATACCAGATTTGGAGAAAATATGTTAGAAATTAAAAACCTGACAGGTGGCTATGTCCATGTCCCTGTCTTGAAAGATGTGTCTTTTACTGTTGAAAGTGGGCAGCTGGTCGGTTTGATTGGTCTCAATGGTGCTGGGAAATCGACGACAATCAATGAGATTATTGGTCTGTTGACACCTTATAGTGGCTCCATCAATATCAATGGCCTGACCCTGCAAGAAGATGCGACTAGCTATCGCAAGCAAATTGGTTACATTCCTGAGACACCTAGCTTGTATGAGGAATTGACCCTCAGAGAGCATATCGAAACGGTTGCCATGGCTTATGGTATTGAGCAGAAAGTGGCTTTTGATCGAGTAGAACCTTTGTTAAAAATGTTCCGTCTGGACCAGAAATTGGACTGGTTCCCTGTTCATTTTTCAAAAGGGATGAAGCAGAAAGTCATGATTATCTGTGCTTTTGTGGTGGATCCGAGTCTTTTCATCGTGGATGAGCCTTTCCTTGGTCTTGATCCGCTGGCTATTGCAGACTTGATTCAGCTTTTGGAAGTGGAAAAGCAAAAGGGTAAGTCTATTCTCATGAGTACTCACGTGCTGGATTCAGCGGAAAAGATGTGTGATGCCTTTGTTATTCTCCACAAGGGAGAGATGCGTGCCAAAGGCAATCTCCTGCAACTGCGCGAAGCCTTTGATATGCCTGAGGCTAGTTTGAATGATATTTACTTGGCTCTGACCAAAGAGGAGGAGCTATGAAAGACTTGTTTTTAAAGAGAAAGCAGGCTTTTCGTAAGGAGTGTCTTGGTTATCTGCGCTATGTTCTCAATGACCACTTTGTCTTGTTCCTGCTTGTCTTGCTGGGTTTTTTAGCCTACCAGTACAGTCAACTCTTACAACATTTTCCTGAAAATCATTGGCCTATTCTTTTGTTTGTAGGAATTACGTCTGTTTTACTTTTGCTTTGGGGAGGAATTGCCACCTATATGGAGGCTCCAGACAAGCTCTTTCTCTTGGTCGGAGAAGAGGAAATCAAGCTCCATCTCAAGCGTCAAACTGGCATTTCCCTAGTCTTTTGGCTCTTTGTGCAGACCCTTTTCTTGCTGTTATTTACGCCTTTATTTTTAGCAATGGGTTATGGCTTGCCTGTTTTTCTGGTCTATGTGCTTTTATTGGGGGTAGGAAAATATTTCCTCTTTCGTCAAAAGGCCAGCAAATTTTTTACTGAAACTGGACTAGACTGGGATTATGTCATTTCCCAAGAAAGCAAGCGTAAGCAAGTCTTGCTTCGTTTCTTTGCCCTCTTTACGCAGGTCAAGGGGATTTCAAACAGCGTCAAGCGTCGTGCCTATCTGGACTTTATCCTAAAGGCTGTTCAGAAGGCCCCTGGGAAGATTTGGCAAAATCTCTATCTGCGTTCTTATCTACGAAATGGAGACCTCTTTGCGCTCAGTCTCCGTCTTCTCTTGCTTTCCATACTGGCGCAGGTTTTTATCGAGCAAGCTTGGATTGCGACAGCAGTGGTGGTTCTCTTTAACTACCTCTTGCTCTTCCAGTTGCTGGCCCTCTATCATGCCTTTGACTACCAGTATTTGACCCAACTCTTTCCACTGGACAAGGGGCAAAAGGAAAAAGGCTTACAGGCTGTAGTCCGAGGATTGACCATTTTTGTTTTACTTGTGGAATTAGTTGTCGGGTTGATTACCTTCCAAGAAAAACTGGCCCTTCTAGCCTTACTGGGAGCTGGTTTGGTTTTACTAGTCTTGTATTTGCCTTATCAGGTAAAACGTCAGATGCAGGACTAACATTGCCTATATGACACTAAAAAAGAAGTTGAGTTCAGTCTGTCTCAGCTTCTTTTATTTTCTACAGGATAATGGTTGGTCCGTAGAGACTCAACTTGGTCTTGACTTGGTCAAAGTGGAAGCGGTCATAGGCCCGCCAAGCGGCGCGAGTTGGAGCATCTGGATTGAGAGCACTGAGTCCCATGAGAAGGCTGGAAGTCTGGTAAAATTTTTCCAGTTCAATCAAGACTCGATTATCCACTGTCTCAGACTTGGCTAGAAAACCAAGAATAGAGTTTAGCTGCTCCTGAAAGCGGACGTCGTCAGCGCTTGCCTGTTTGCATGCTTGGTAGGCTTTGTTTAAGTCAGTAATCAAAGTCTGAGCTCTTTTGATAGGGTCTGTATCTGTCATGAGAATTCCTCCTTTAATCTTGGTGCCAGTCTTGTTTCTAGCAACTGTGTTTTGATACTGTCAGTTTATCACTTTTATCTCCTTTTTCACCATCAAATCTTTAATTGTTCTTGAAATTTCCTGAATGGTACTGTTAAGATTTTATGATAAAATAGTGGTAAGATTATCATGCTTATTTGAGGAACAAGATACCTTTCAGGAGCGTTAAAGGCCTGTTTAGGATTGGGTGGGCTTGTATCATAGTATTTTTGCTATTCTATTTTTAGGAAGAAATCGAAACAAGGAGAGTAAGAAGATGAGAATATTTGTTTTAGAAGATGATTTTTCCCAACAGACTAGGATTGAAACGACGATTGAGAAACTCTTGAAGGAGCATCATATCACTCCCAGCTCTTTTGAAGTTTTTGGTAAGCCAGACCAGCTGCTGGCAGAGGTGCATGAGAAGGGAGCCCATCAGCTATTCTTTTTGGATATTGAGATTCGAAATGAGGAGATGAAGGGTCTGGAAGTGGCTAGAAAGATTCGGGATCGGGATCCTTATGCCCTGATTGTCTTTGTGACGACTCACTCGGAGTTTATGCCCCTGTCCTTTCGCTACCAAGTGTCTGCTTTGGACTATATTGATAAGGCCTTGTCAGCTGAGGAGTTTGAGTCTCGGATCGAGACAGCCCTCCTCTATGCCAATAGTCAAGATAGTAAGAGTCTGGCGGAAGATTGCTTTTACTTTAAATCAAAATTTGCCCAATTTCAGTATCCTTTTCAAGAGGTTTACTATCTCGAAACGTCGCCCAGAGCCCATCGTGTTATTCTCTATACCAAGACAGACAGACTGGAATTTACAGCGAGCTTAGAGGAGGTTTTCAAGCAGGAGCCTCGTCTCTTGCAGTGCCACCGCTCTTTTCTCATCAATCCTGCCAATGTGGTTCGTTTGGATAAGAAAGAAAAACTCCTTTTCTTTCCCAATGGTGGAAGCTGTCTAATCGCGCGTTATAAGGTCAGAGAAGTGTCTGAAGCTATCAATAACTTGCATTGAGCTAGGAGAGTTTATGAATATTGCTTGGATATTATTATATACACTTGTTACTCATGGACTAGAAATTGTCATTTTCTTTAAGGTGGATGGAATTGGTCTCACTTTTGAGAGGATTTTTAAGGCCTTTCTTTTTAAGATACTGTTGGCCTTTGTTTTTTTAATGATTGGCTATATGGTAGGAGATAGTTTCCTATTTTATTTTATGGACCCCTTGTACGGTATAGGCTTGTCTTTCTTACTGTTAAGAGGGCTTCCTAAAAAACTCCTCTTCTTTTATGGTCTCTTTCCAATGATATTGGTGAATCTCTTTTATAGAGGGGTCTCCTATTTTGTGCTTCCATTTTGGGGACAAGAAATTGTAGATAAAGATAGCAATCCTATCTTTTTATTGATGACGATATTCGTTTGCTTCATAGTTTTAGTCTTTTTGAAATGGTTGGACTATGATTTCACTAACTTGAGAAGGGAGATTCTCGATAAAGGTTTTAAAAAGTCCCTGACTACGATTAACTGGATAATGGGGGGCTACTATCTAGTGATGCAAAGTCTGTCTTTCTTTGAATATGAACAAGGTATTCAATCAACGACTGTTCGCCATCTGATTCTAGTGTTTTACCTGCTCTTTTTTATGGGGATGATCAAGAAATTGGATACCTATTTGAAGGACAAACTTCATGAGAGACTGGACCAAGAGCAGGTCTTGCGCTACAGAGATATGGAACGCTATAGTCGGCATATAGAGGAGCTTTACAAGGAAGTCCGGAGCTTTCGCCATGATTACACTAACCTCTTGACCAGCTTACGTCTGGGCATTGAAGAGGAGGATATGGAGCAGATAAAAGAGGTCTACGACTCGGTCTTAAAGGATTCCAGTGAGAAATTACATGACAATAAATATGATCTTGGACGATTGGTGAATATTCGTGATAAAGCCCTCAAAAGTCTTCTAGCAGGGAAATTTCTAAAAGCTAGAGATAAGAAGATTGTCTTTAATGTCGAAGTTCCTGAGGAGATTCAGGTCGAGGGGATGAGTCTACTTGATTTTCTAACCATTGTGTCTATCCTTTGTGACAATGCTATTGAAGCTAGTGTAGAGGCCAGTCAACCTCATGTTTCAATCGCCTTTTTAAAAAATGGGGCACAGGAGACCTTTATCATTGAAAACTCCATCAAAGAAGAGGGCATCGATATTTCTGAAATCTTCTCCTTTGGAGCCAGTTCTAAAGGGGAGGAGAGAGGAGTTGGTCTCTATACCGTTATGAAGATTGTGGCAAGTCATCCTAATACCAGTCTAAATACCACCTGCCAAAATCAAGTCTTTCGTCAGGTTTTAACAGTTCACTCGATGTCAGTTGATGATTAGAAGACTTGTGGAAAGAAGTACTGCCTGCAGTCATCAATTAAAATGCCATAGTATATGAGGTACCCTATATGAATAAGAAATCCTTTTTTATCATCTGTTCTACGTTGATCATAGCATCGAATCTTCTCATGCTTTCCGTTGTGAACAAGGGAGAAGAAACAGGGAGCAATCTGTTTGTGATTGCTATAGCCTGTGTTTTATTACCAGCATTTTTATATGCGGTTGAAAATCAACTGACTTCATTGGTAAGAGTAGAATCAATACTCCTGATTCAATTGACAGTTATATCCCTACTCCGTCTTATCAACAGAATAGGGAGTACGCCTGAAATCCTCAACATTATCATTACCCTTATCGCTTTGGCAAGTGGGACAGCTGCTATCCTTGTTGCGATCATGAGAATATATGAGAACAGACGGAAGTAAGGCTGAATAGCTTTCGATGTATTTTCACATTGTTAAATTCCCCTAGGGCAAGTATGTTTTTCATGCTTGCTTTTTAAATTTTTTACAATTCAAGATGTTTTGATGACCATTTGTGATTTGGATGGAAAATTTTAAAAAATAGTAGTATACTAACCTTATTAAGGTTGTAATAGGACGAAAGTAAAAAGAGGTATTCCTCGTGAATGCAAAAACAATGTTACAATTGGCTATTATGGTTGCTTAAAGACTTGAGCTTGTGTACTTGGAGGTAATTATGGATTTTAAAAGTTTTATTATTGGTTTAGTAGTTGGTATATTTGGTCCTTATATGGATGATTTAATTAGAAAAATATTTTCAAAATCTCCCAAAAAGGATACAGATAGTACCCTCTAAAAAATAAATTTCTCCCCTGTATTTGCTAGCTTAATTTACAGGGGAGTTTCTTTAATTTTGTTTCGCCTGTCAAAATGATATGTGATAGCAGGATGAAAAGTCTACAAACAAGTTGGTATCAATACAATATAAAGAGGAAAGTATGTTTTTCATGCTTGCTTTTTAAATTTTTTACAATTCAAGATGTTTTGATGACCATTCGTGATTTGAGTGATCCAAGGTCAAAATAAGTGCTATACTAATAGTGTAAAGGTTCTAGCTCAACAAACATTTAGGAGGAAATCTTATGAAGAAAAAAATACTTGTCATTTTCATCTTGTATCTAATCATGTCCATCTTTCTATATCCGCTTAGGGAGAGTGCTTGGTATCAGCTATTTTATACTATAGCCTATATGATTGCGGTTATGATTTATCTTGCTTTAACTAAAAAGAAAGGAGCAAAGAAATGAAAACTTTTCTTGCTAAAAAACGGAACATCTTCCTTGCGAGATTGTTCTTAGGTCAGTTGCCCTTGCTTGTCTCTACTTATCTATTTCTATCTCGTCAGTTTTTAAATTTTTCCTTGGTTTTCCAATTTCTTTTAGTGGTTATTAACTTGGCTTCGATTTTGGTTACTGTTTACCTCACTAGGGAGATGAGGATAAGAGAGTTTGAAGATGATGATTTGGTTAGTCCTAGAACCAATCAACTCATGTTCATCGGCTTGACAGGTTTTATGTCTATTATCTGTTTGTATAGAGGTATCACAGCAGGAGAATCCTATCAGCAATTGATTGCCTACATTGGTGCTATTCTCTGCTTGATTATCATGCTTCTGCTTATTTGGGGCTTGAAGTATTATAAAAAGTAGGGGCTAATGAAGTTTTTACAATTCAAGATGTCTCGATGACTATTCAAGATTTGGATGAAAAACTTTAACAAATAGTGCTATACTGAAATTGTCAAAGTTGCAACGGGTGCTGCTACATTATGTTAAAAATCGCTCTTGATTGATAAGCTGGATTTGTTAGGAAAGGAGTAAATAATTATGGATAAGAAAAAGATAGTTTCGACTATAATATGTATAGTATTTCTTGTAGTGTCAGTAGATAATTTTTTTAGAGACTTAACCCCGTTATTGTTCATTTTAAATATTATTGGCCTAACTTGTTTTTTAGTGTTAACATACACTAACATAAAAGAGATACTCTTAAATATAAGTAAATGATGATTTGGTTAGTCCTAGAACCAATCAACTCATGTTCATCGGCTTGACAGGCTTTATGTCTATTATCTGTTTGTATAGAGGTATTTCAGAAACAGAATTCTATCAACAACTAATCGCTTATATATATGAAATACAGACTATTTCTTGTTATTTTCTTGAGTAGTGTGTTGGATATTCTTTTAGGGACATTTTTACAAATCTCTATCGTATCGATTGGGTGGCTTGTTCTTTACAGTGGTTTGTTTGAGGCAGGAGTTTTCCTTCTTGCCAATAAAGGGTTGGCGGTAAAAATCAAGGAAGTAGACATTCGAAATCGCTTTAAATTTATTTTTGGAAAAACCTTATGGTTTCAAATTCTTTTGCTCATCTTTTTGATAATCAAACTTTATCTTGGTTTGGATGCGAGGTTGATTTTATTCTATGGACATATTTTCATTGTCTTTAATGCCTTAATGTATCTATTATCTAGTAGTCAGGTTATCCTTAAAAAGAACAAACTGTCTTCTTAATCTTACAGCAGTAGAGCCTGACAAGGGGAGCCATCCTGTCTTGTAGATAGTAGGAGGATTTATATGAAAAGACACTCTATTCTTTTCAAAACGAGTGCAATTCTTTCTTATTTGTTTCTGTTTTTCGGACTGTCTTGGACGCCCCAATTTTGGAGCAATTATTGGGAGTTCTCGTCTTGGGTAGGAAATATTATCTGGATTCGAAACATCATCAGCCTTCTCTTTATCGGCTTGATGGTTTGGATTTTGGTCAGGTCGGGCCATGCTTATCTCTTTCGTATCCCTAGGAAAAAGTGGTTGAGCTATTCTGTTCTGACGGTGTTAGCAGCTGTTGTGCTTATCTGCTTTAACTATCTGACAGCTAAACACGTTCAGGGAACCAATGAAGGGTGGAATTTGTTTATTGCTTATAGTGAGACAAATTTTGCGGAGTTTGGTGTTTACCTAACCTTAATCGTACTAGGACCTCTGATGGAAGAATTGGTATGTAGGGGATTGCTTCAACATGCCTTCTTTAAGAATTCGAGGTGGGGGCTGGATCTTCTCTTTCCGTCATTCTTATTTGCCTTGCCCCACTTTTCTAGCTTGCCAAGTCTGGCAGATATTTTTGTCTATACGGCAGTGGGCTGTCTATTTGCCTGTCTAACACGTTATACTAAGAGTATCTATCCTTCTTATTCGATTCATATTGTTAATAATATCATCGCAAACTTACCATTTTTGCTCACTTTTCTACATAGGGTCTTGGGGTAAAAAAACCAAAGGCTTGCTTTTCAGCCATAGAGGAGGTTATCATGTATAAACACTTATTTTTCCTAGATTCAAAAACCTTAGACTGGTTGACACCTTATATTCTGGTCTTGGCTTCTGACACCATTGCCTTTAATGTTTTTGTGCTAACCTTTGTATCTGTTGTGATGTTTTATTTTCTGAATCCCATGCTATCTTTAATGGCTATATTCTTAGGAGCTGGCTATGTGGTCGGTTTTTGGTTGTTAAAATGGTTTGTTTTGGAAAGGTTAGAGCTCAAGGATGACGCGTAGGAAGTCTGTTTGGTGAGGAGGATAATTTGATGGAGTTTTTTGACAAATTTCATGCCTTTTGTTTTGGATTTTTAGTACTAATAATCGTCATTACAGTTCCTTATACGATTAACCACGGGGATTTTTTTCAAAATGAGCCTGCACTGATTATTGTAAGTCTTCTTGTAACCTCGATGAGTGTTGCTTATGCTAGAAAATTTGAAATGATTTCTTTTGGGATGTTAAGCAAGAAAGACATTTTGCTTTTCATTACAATCTTTCTTCTAAGTCTGCTTGAGACGCTGGTTTATATTCATTTCTTCGCTATTTCTTCTGGCGCGGGAGTTCAACACTTGGCGGAAGTCCGCAGAGGAATTTCCCTGTCTTTGGTTTTGACTTCCTCAGTTTTTGGCCCCATCCAGGAGGAACTCATTTTCAGAGGACTTCTTCAAGGTGCGGTTTTTGACAATTCTTGGTTAGGGCTTGTGCTAACTTCCTCTCTCTTTTCGTTCATGCATGGTCCTTCTAATGTCCCTTCGTTTATTTTTTATCTACTTGGGGGCTTGTTGCTGGGCTTTGCTTATAAAAAGAGCCAAAACTTATGGGTTTCTACTCTAGTTCACATGTTTTACAATGCTTGGCCACTCTTATATTATTTATAAAAATCATGAAAGGGAAGCAGAAGAAAGAGCTTGCCTTTTCTTTCTACAATGATACCCAAGTCAATCCAGAGGCTTTTCTTTGAGAATCGGGTGTGGAGCGGTTGACGAATAGGCCAAAAACTAGTAGAATAGTAAGGAAACTTTATACGGAGGAAAGAAATGGATTTGGGTGATAATGAGCTAACACTGACTCCCATACCTGGGAAAAGTGGCAAAGCTTATATGGGTAGCTATCCTGATGGGAAGCGTATCTTTGTAAAAATGAACACCTCTCCAATCCTACCTGGTCTAGCTAGAGAACAAATTGCTCCACAATTATTATGGAGTCGCCGTTTGGCAGATGGGCGTGATATGTGTGCTCAAGAATGGTTGACAGGCAAGATATTGACCCCCTATGATATGAATCGTAAGCAAATCGTCAATATTTTAATCCGTCTGCATCGCTCACGTCCGTTGATGACACAGTTGAGTCGTTTGGGCTATGCCATGGAAACACCTGTAGATTTACTACAGTCTTGGCAGGAAACGGCTCCAGATGCTTTGCGTAAAAATCATTTTATCAGTGAAGTGATGGCTGATTTACGTCAGACTATTCCAGGATTTAGAGAGGACTATGCGACCATTGTCCATGGAGATGTACGACATAGTAATTGGATTGAGACAGATAGTGGCTTGATTTATTTGGTAGATTGGGATTCGGTTCGCTTGACCGACCGCATGTTTGATGTGGCCCATATGCTCTGCCATTATATTCCAGAACATCAGTGGAAGGAGTGGTTAACCTACTACGGTTACAAGTACAATCAAACGGTATTAAATAAATTGTATTGGTACGGTCAATTATCTTACTTGAGCCAGATTTCCAAGTATTATATGAACCAAGATTTAGAAAATGTTAATCGGGAGATTCATGGCTTGCGTCACTTCCGAGACAAGTATGGAAAGAGAAGATGAGAGTTAGAAATCGTAAAGGGGCGACAGAATTACTAGAGGCAAATCCCCAGTATGTGGTTCTCAATCCCTTGGAATCCAAGGGAAAATGGCGGGACCTGTTTGGCAATGACAATCCCATTCATGTGGAAGTTGGAAGTGGAAAGGGTGCCTTTGTTTCAGGAATGGCCAAGCAGAACCCTGACATCAACTATATCGGGATTGATATTCAAAAGTCTGTTTTGAGCTACGCTTTGGACAAGGTGCTTGAAGTTGGAGTGCCTAACATCAAGCTCTTGTGGGTAGATGGTTCTGACTTGACTGACTACTTTGAAGACGGTGAGATTGATCGTTTGTATCTGAACTTTTCAGATCCTTGGCCGAAAAAACGCCATGAAAAGCGTCGTTTGACCTATAAGACCTTCTTGGATACCTTCAAGCGTATCTTACCTGAAAATGGTGAAATTCATTTCAAGACGGATAACCGTGGCTTGTTTGAGTACAGCCTAGTGAGCTTTTCTCAGTATGGCATGAAGCTCAATGGTGTTTGGCTTGATTTACATGCCAGTGATTTTGAAGGCAATGTCATGACAGAATACGAGCAAAAATTCTCCAACAAGGGGCAAGTTATCTACCGAGTTGAGGCAGAATTTTAAGAAATAGCCTGAAATCAGGCTGTATAAGTGCTTTTGCTTTACATAAGTTAGCAAATGTGATATACTAAGGGTAAGAATATGAGAAAGAGAGGCGGGGAAATATCTTCGCCTCTTACTTATGAGGAGGTGGACGCAATCGCAACAATCGTAGAATTAGTCAGAGAAGTTGTAGAACCTGTCATCCAAGCACCTTTCGAACTCGTGGATATCGAGTATGGAAAGATTGGCAGTGACATGATTCTCAGTATTTTTGTAGATAAACCTGAAGGAATTACCTTGAACGACACGGCAGACTTGACAGAAATGATCAGTCCTGTCCTAGACACCATCAAGCCAGATCCCTTCCCAGAACAATATTTCCTAGAAATCACCAGTCCAGGCTTGGAACGTCCTTTGAAAAACAAAGATGCCGTCGCTGGAGCGGTTGGGAAATACATCCATGTCGGGCTCTACCAAGCCATCGATAAGCAAAAGGTCTTTGAAGGAACCTTGTTGGCCTTTGAAGAGGATGAGTTGACTATGGAATATATGGACAAGACACGTAAGAAAACTGTCCAAATTCCATACAGTTTAGTATCAAAAGCACGTTTAGCAGTTAAATTATAGAAAAAGAAAGGATAGCTTTTGAGGATTCAAAAGTGAAGAAAACATGAGTAAAGAAATGCTAGAGGCCTTCCGCATTTTGGAAGAAGACAAGGGAATCAAAAAAGAAGACATCATCGACGCAGTAGTAGAGTCGCTTCGTTCCGCTTATCGCAGACGCTATGGTCAATCAGACAGCGTAGCTATTGACTTCAACGAAAAAACAGGTGACTTTACAGTTTATACTGTCCGTGAAGTGGTTGATGAAGTATTTGATAGCCGTTTGGAAATCAGCTTGAAAGATGCTCTTGCTATCAATTCAGCCTATGAACTTGGTGACAAAATCAAGTTTGAAGAAGCACCTGCTGAGTTTGGTCGAGTAGCAGCCCAATCTGCCAAACAAACCATCATGGAAAAAATGCGCAAGCAAACACGTGCCATCACTTACAATACTTACAAAGAACATGAGCAAGAAATCATGTCTGGTACAGTAGAGCGCTTTGACAACCGCTTCATCTATGTCAATCTTGGTAGCATCGAAGCCCAATTGTCAAAACAAGACCAAATCCCTGGGGAAGTTTTTGCTTCCCACGATCGTATCGAAGTATATGTTTATAAGGTTGAAGACAATCCTCGTGGCGTCAACGTCTTTGTTAGCCGTAGCCATCCAGAAATGATCAAACGCTTGATGGAGCAAGAAATTCCAGAAGTTTATGATGGAACTGTTGAAATCATGAGCGTGGCTCGTGAAGCAGGTGACCGTACCAAGGTTGCAGTTCGTAGCCATAATCCAAACGTGGACGCTATCGGTACAATCGTTGGACGTGGTGGTGCTAATATCAAGAAAATCACTAGCAAATTCCACCCAGCTCGCTACGATGCCAAGAGCGACCGTATGGTGCCAATCGAAGAAAACATCGACGTTATTGAGTGGGTAGCAGATCCAGCTGAATTTATCTACAATGCCATCGCTCCTGCTGAAGTTGACCAAGTTATCTTTGACGAAAACGACAGCAAACGTTCCTTGGTGGTTGTGCCAGATAACAAGCTTTCTCTTGCCATTGGTCGTCGTGGACAAAACGTTCGCTTGGCAGCTCACTTGACTGGTTACCGTATCGACATCAAGTCTGCTAGCGAATTTGAAGCCATGGAAGAAGCTGATTCGGTAGAGTTGGAAGCAGAAAACGATACTGTAGAAGAATAAAAGCTGCTAGAGGAGGGAAAGATGAAAACAAGAAAAATCCCTTTGCGCAAGTCTGTTGTGTCCAATGAAGTGATTGATAAGCGTGATTTGCTCCGCATTGTCAAGAACAAGGAAGGGCAAGTCTTTATCGATCCGACAGGCAAGGCCAATGGCCGCGGCGCTTATATCAAGCTAGACAATGCAGAAGCCTTAGAGGCTAAAAAGAAGAAGGTCTTTAACCGCAGCTTTAACATGGAAGTGGAAGAAAGCTTTTATGACGAGTTGATCGCTTATGTGGATCACAAAGTGAAAAGAAGAGAGTTAGGACTTGAATAAGCAAAAGATAAGCAATCTCTTGGGACTTGCTCAGCGAGCAGGGCGGATTATATCGGGTGAAGAATTGGTGGTCAAGGCCATTCAAGACGGCAAGGCCAAGATGGTCTTTCTAGCTCATGATGCTGGACCCAATCTAACCAAGAAGATTCAAGATAAAAGTCATTATTATCAAGTAGAAATTGTAACCGTGTTTTCAACACTGGAATTAAGCATAGCAGTCGGGAAATCGAGAAAGGTTTTGGCTGTAACAGATGCTGGATTTACAAAGAAAATGAGGTCTCTTATGGAATAGAAGAGGAGGACATGATTTGTCTAAGAAAAGATTGTACGAAATCGCAAAAGAACTTGGAAAAGAAAGTAAAGAAGTTGTAGCGCGTGCAAAAGAGTTGGGCTTGGATGTGAAAAGCCACTCATCAAGTGTGGAAGAAGCTGTCGCTGCAAAAATTGCTGCCAGCTTTAAGCCTGCAGCTGCTCCGAAAGTAGAAGCAAAACCTGCAACACCAAAAGCAAGTGCAGAAAAGAAAGCCGAAAAGTCTGAACCAGCTAAACCAGCTGTAGCTAAGGAAGAGGCAAAACCTGCAGCCCCAGAAGCAAGTGCAGAAAAGAAAGCCGAAAAGTCTGAACCAGTAAAACCAGCTGTAGCCAAGGAAGAGGTAAAACCAGCTGAGCCAGTCGCTCCTAAAGCAGAAAAAGTAGCGGCTAAACCGCAAAGCCGTAATTTCAAGGCTGAGCGTGAAGCCCGTGCCAAAGAGCAGGCAGAACGACGCAAGCAAAATAAGGGCAATAACCGTGACCAACAACAAAACGGAAACCGTCAGAAAAACGACGGTCGTAATGGTGGGAAACAAGGTCAAGGCAACCGCGACAATCGTCGCTTTAATGACCAAGCGAAGAAACAGCAAGGTCAGCAAAATCGTGGAAACGATCGCCGTCAACAAGAGGACAAACGTCCAAATCAAGCGGCTCCACGTGTTGACTTTAAAGCCCGTGCAGCAGCCCTCAAAGCAGAGCAAAATGCAGAATATGCACGTTCAAGTGAGGAACGCTTCAAGCAGTATCAGGCTGCTAAAGAAGCCTTGGCTCAAGCTAACAAACGCAAGGAACCAGAGGAAATCTTTGAAGAAGCGGCTAAGTTAGCTGAACAAGCGCAGCAAGCACAGCAAGTTCAAGCAGTGGTTGAAGTCGTCCCTGAGAAAAAAGAACCTGCAGTGGATACACGTCGTAAAAAACAAGCTCGACCAGACAAAAATCGTGACGATTATGATCACGAAGAAGATGGTCCTAGAAAACAACAAAAGAATCGAAGTAGTCAAAATCAAGTGAGAAATCAAAAGAATAGTAACTGGAATAACAACAAAAAGAACAAAAAAGGCAATAACAAGAACAACCGTAATCAGACTCCAAAACCTGTTACAGAGCGTAAATTCCATGAATTGCCAACAGAATTTGAGTATACAGATGGTATGACCGTTGCGGAAATCGCAAAACGTATCAAACGTGAACCAGCTGAAATCGTTAAGAAACTTTTCATGATGGGTGTCATGGCCACACAGAACCAATCCTTGGATGGGGAAACAATTGAACTCCTCATGGTGGATTACGGTATCGAAGCCAAACAAAAGGTTGAAGTGGATAATGCCGATATCGAACGTTTCTTTGTCGAGGATGGTTATCTCAATGAAGATGAATTGGTTGAGCGTCCACCAGTTGTAACTATCATGGGACACGTTGACCACGGTAAAACAACTCTCCTAGATACCCTTCGTAACTCTCGTGTTGCGACAGGTGAAGCAGGTGGTATCACTCAACATATCGGTGCCTACCAAATTGTGGAAAATGGCAAGAAGATTACCTTCCTTGATACACCTGGACACGCGGCCTTTACATCAATGCGTGCGCGTGGTGCATCTGTTACCGATATTACCATCTTGGTTGTAGCGGCAGATGACGGGGTTATGCCACAGACTATCGAAGCCATCAACCACTCAAAAGCAGCCAACGTTCCAATTATCGTAGCTATCAACAAGATTGATAAACCAGGTGCCAACCCAGAACGTGTTATTGGTGAATTGGCAGAGCATGGAGTTATGTCAACTGCTTGGGGCGGAGATTCTGAATTTGTTGAAATCTCAGCTAAATTCAACCAAAACATCGAAGAATTGTTGGAAACAGTCCTTCTTGTGGCTGAAATCCAAGAACTCAAGGCAGACCCAACAGTTCGTGCGATCGGTACAGTTATCGAAGCTCGCCTGGATAAAGGAAAAGGTGCGGTCGCAACCCTTCTTGTTCAACAAGGTACCTTGAATGTCCAAGACCCTATCGTTGTCGGAAATACCTTCGGTCGTGTCCGTGCTATGACCAACGACCTTGGTCGTCGTGTTAAGGTAGCAGGTCCATCAACACCAGTTTCAATCACAGGTTTGAACGAAGCGCCAATGGCAGGTGACCACTTTGCAGTTTACGAAGATGAAAAATCTGCGCGTGCAGCAGGTGAAGAGCGTGCCAAACGTGCCCTCATGAAACAACGTCAAGCTACCCAACGTGTCAGCCTTGAAAACCTCTTTGATACCCTTAAAGCTGGTGAACTCAAGTCAGTTAACGTTATCATCAAGGCCGACGTACAAGGTTCTGTTGAAGCCCTTTCTGCCTCACTTCAAAAGATCGACGTGGAAGGTGTCAAAGTTACCATCGTTCACTCTGCGGTCGGTGCTATCAACGAATCAGATGTGACCCTTGCCGAAGCTTCAAATGCCTTTATCGTTGGTTTCAACGTACGCCCGACACCACAAGCTCGTCAACAGGCTGAAGCTGACGATGTGGAAATCCGTCTCCACAGCATTATCTACAAGGTTATCGAAGAGATGGAAGAAGCTATGAAAGGGATGCTTGATCCAGAATTCGAAGAAAAAGTTATCGGTGAAGCAGTTATCCGTGAAACCTTCAAGGTGTCTAAAGTGGGAACTATCGGTGGATTCATGGTTATCAACGGTAAGGTTACCCGTGACTCTAAAGTCCGTGTTATCCGTGATGGTGTCGTTATCTATGATGGCGAACTCGCAAGCTTGAAACACTACAAAGACGACGTCAAAGAAGTTACAAACGGTCGTGAAGGTGGATTGATGATTGACGGCTACAATGATATCAAGATGGATGATGTGATTGAGGCGTATGTCATGGAAGAAATCAAGAGATAATAGAGAAACGATAGCTCATTTGACTCGTCGTCAACAGCGCCTTGATGAACTTCAGTTCTATCTAAGGCTTGTTTCCTAGATTCAAATGGCTCTAGTTCCTCTATCTAATAGAAATAGCTAGGTCTGCTGGCCTAGCTTTTGGTTCAAAGTAGAGAAAGGAATATCATGGCAAATCATTTCCGTACGGATCGTGTGGGCATGGAAATCAAGCGTGAAGTCAATGAGATTTTGCAAAAGAAAGTCCGTGATCCGCGTGTCCAAGGTGTGACCATCACAGATGTCCAGATGCTGGGTGACTTGTCTGTTGCCAAGGTTTACTACACCATTTTGAGTAACCTTGCTTCAGATAACCAAAAAGCCAAAATCGGGCTTGAAAAAGCAACTGGTACTATCAAACGTGAACTTGGTCGCAATTTGAAATTGTACAAAATCCCAGATTTGACCTTCGTCAAAGACGAGTCCATCGAGTATGGAAACAAAATTGACGAGATGCTACGCAATCTGGATAAGAACTAAGAAGAGGGGCAACCCTCTTTTTTGGTGGAGAAAGTAGGTGGAATTTGAAATGGAAAAATATTCTTTTAAAAAGGGGGTCTGTATTTTTAAATGTTAGCTAATCAGAAAATGCTTTTTTTTTTAGGAAATATGATATGATAAAGTGTAAAAAAGAAATAAGGAGTTTGTATATGGCTGAACAAGAGTTGGCTATGCAAGTATTGCAACAAGTGGTGAAACTACCTGTTGTTAAGGTTGATCGTTCGAAATTTTTAGTGGATAAGTTTTCCAAAGAATTGGATCCACAGGACATTCCTACCTTATTAGAACAAGGTCCAACGTCTCTCTTATCTCAAGAAACCTTAGATAGAGTGGCTAATGTCTGCATTAGGGATAATGTTTTATTGGCGAGTGGAACCTCTGTTTTGGCAGGATTACCAGGTGGACTTGCCATGGCAATCACTATACCAGCGGATGTAGCTCAATTTTATGCTTTTTCTTTAAAATTAGCTCAAGAACTAGGTTATATTTATGGATATGAGGATCTTTGGGCTTCACGCGAGGAGTTGAGTGAAGATGCTCAAAATACCCTCTTGCTTTATCTAGGCGTCATGTTGGGGGTAAATGGAACCGCTGCCTTGCTACGTGCTGGTGGTATAACAATTGCCAAACAGGTAATGAAAACAGTGCCTAATAAAGCCTTAACAAAGACGCTTTGGTACCCTATTTTGAAAAAAGTCTTAAAAATATTTGGTGTGAATCTGACCAAGGGAGGGCTGGCCAAAGGAATGGGGAAATTTATTCCTATCTTGGGAGGTATCATTTCAGGTGGTTTAACCTTTGCAACTATGAAACCGATGGGTGAAAGCTTGCAGAAAGAATTATCCAAGCTAGTCAACTATAGTGAAGTTCAATATCAAGAAGATGTTGAAACAATCCGAAAAGAGGCTGAAATCATCGAAGGAGAGTAATATGGGACTCATAAAAATTCTAGCTAAAACTTATGGGAATTACTTTTTGACCGTGCAAGGTGTAAAAGTAATGAAGACGATAAAGAAAGATGACCACGCCGTTGTCGGTCTAGGGAAACTTTTTATTGCAGACAAGTTAATGGATACGGCTCGGTGGCTCATCAAGCCAGAGGAGAGAGAATGAAATTTTTCTGGGGACTTCTTGCCATTCTTTTTATTAAACAGATTATTGGAATTGTGAAATTCTTTTGGATGATCATCTCTTTTGCAGTCCAATTGCTGTTTTACAAGCTATTATTTAAACTATTGGATTGGCTCTTTAAACTTATTTAGTCCGTAATTCAAGTCGCAGAGAACTAGCAGGAACTCCACTGCTAGTTTTTTAATCTCTTTCCTTGTGGTATAATAAAAGCAGTAAAATCATTTTAGAACATTCAGTGGAGGTCGTCATGGACAATATCATCGATGTGTCAATTCCCGTTGCAGAAGTGGTGGATAAGCATCCAGAAGTCTTGGAAATCCTAGTAGAGCTGGGTTTCAAACCTCTTGCTAATCCCTTGATGCGTAATACTATCGGTCGTAAAGTATCACTCAAACAGGGTTCTAAGCTTGAAGGAACTCCTATGGACAAGATTGTCCGTACGCTGGAAGCAAACGGCTACGAAGTGATTGGGTTAGACTAATGGCAGATGAACGGATTCATGTCCTACGGGATATTTTGTTAGAATTGCACAATGGTGCCTCTCCTGAGTCGGTTCAGGAGCGTTTTGATGCGACCTTTACAGGTGTTTCAGCCATTGAGATTTCCCTCATGGAGCACGAACTGATGAACTCAGACTCAGGTGTCACATTTGAAGATGTCATGGAACTCTGTGATGTCCATGCCAATCTTTTTAAAAATGCTGTTAAGGGTGTCGAAGTAGAGGATACCGAGCATCCTGGCCACCCAGTTCGGATCTTTAAGGAAGAAAATCTGGCCCTCCGTGCTGCCTTGATTCGCATTCGGAGACTGTTAGATACCTATGAGTCTATGGAAGATGAAGAAATGCTTGCGGAGATGCGTAAGGGTTTGGTGCGTCAGATGGGACTTGTGGGGCAATTTGACATCCATTACCAACGTAAAGAAGAACTCTTCTTTCCTATCATGGAGCGCTATGGACACGATTCACCCCCAAAAGTTATGTGGGGAGTGGATGATCAGATCAGGGAACTCTTTCAAACAGCTTTAGCGACAGCCAAGTCACTACCAGAAGTGTCAATTAGCAGCGTAAAAGAATCTTTTGAAGCCTTTGCGACAGAGTTTGAAAGTATGATTTTCAAGGAAGAGTCCATCCTCCTTATGATTCTCCTTGAGTCCTTTACTCAGGATGACTGGCTTCAGATTGCGGAGGAGAGCGATGCCTATGGTTATGCCATCATCCGTCCATCTGAGAAATGGGTGCCAGAACGCCAGAGTTTTGTCGAGGAAAAGAGTGCAGAGGAGCCCGTACAACTAGATACGACAGAAGGCCAAGTTCACCAAGTTATCGATACGCCAGAGGGTCAGTTTACTATCACCTTTACACCTAAGGAAAAGGAAGCAGTGCTGGATCGTCATAGTCAACAGGCTTTTGGGAATGGCTATCTATCGGTCGAGCAGGCAAATCTCATCCTCAATCACCTCCCCATGGAGATTACCTTTGTCAATAAAGACGATATTTTCCAGTATTACAATGACAATACGCCAGCTGATGAGATGATTTTCAAACGGACACCGTCTCAAGTTGGGCGCAATGTCGAACTCTGCCATCCGCCTAAGTACTTGGACAAGGTCAAGACTATCATGAAGGGACTTCGTGAGGGGACCAAGGATAAGTATGAAATGTGGTTCAAGTCTGAGTCGCGAGGTAAGTTTGTCCACATCACCTACGCAGCAGTGCACGATGAAGAGGGAGAATTCCAAGGTGTGTTGGAGTATGTTCAGGATATTCAGCCCTACCGTGAGATTGATACGGACTATTTCCGTGGATTAGAATAAGGAGAAAAAATGAGTTACGAACAAGAATTTATGAAGGAATTTGAAGCTTGGGTCAATACCCAAATCATGATTAACGACATGGCGCACAAGGAAAGTCAAAAAGTTTACGAAGAAGACCAGGACGAGCGTGCCAAAGATGCCATGATTCGTTATGAGAGCCGCTTGGATGCTTATCAGTTCTTGCTTGGTAAGTTTGAAAACTTCAAAGCAGGCAAGGGATTTCATGATTTGCCAGAAGGCTTATTTGGTGAGCGGAATTATTAAACGAGAAAGGTTCTTGATTTTTTACTAAAATCTTGATAGAATATTTATATTAAATCCTTGTCAGAGCAGGGGTTTTTTATTGAAAGGATTTTATCATGTCAAAGAAACTCAATCGTAAAAAACAATTACGAAATAGCCTCCGTCGTGCAGGTGCCTTTTCAAGTACTGTGACTAAGGTTGTAGAAGAGACAAAAAAAGTCGTGAAACGTGCAGAACAGTCAGCAAGCCAAGCTGGTAAGGCTGTTTCTAAAAAAGTTGAACAAGCAGTAGAAGCTACCAAAGAGCAAGCTCAAAAAGTAGCCAATTCTGTAGAAGATTTTGCAGCAAACTTGGGTGGACTTCCACTTGATCGTGCCAAAACTTTCTATGATGAAGGCATCAAATCTGCTTCAGATTTCAAAAATTGGACTGAAAAAGAACTTCTTGCCTTGAAAGGAATCGGCCCAGCTACCATCAAGAAATTGAAAGAAAATGGTATCAAGTTCAAGTAATTTTTCTTGTTCCTTGCATTTCCGTTAAAATCTTGCTACAATAGAGCCATTAGAGGTGTTTTGAATCCCACATTTTACAGAAAGTGGCGGAGCTGAGAAGTCCACAAATGTGTCAAAACTGGTTGCTAATGGATGAAAAATTGAAATAAAAGTGTCTTTTTGTTTTAAAGACGAGAGTTGCGGGCAACTGCCCGAAATTGGGTGGTACCGCGGATAAATACATTCGTCCCTGTCATGTAGATGGCAGGGACGATTTTTTTGTAGAAAGCGAGGAAGAAGGATGACAAGAGCTGAATTACCAGAACGCTTAGAAACCGAACGACTCGTCCTACGAGTTCGTACAGTGGCAGATGCTGAGGGTATCCATACCTACGCTAGTTTGCCGGAGGTCGCTTACCCAGCGGGCTTTCCGCCCGTCAAGACCTTGGAAGATGAAATCTATTATCTGGAGCATATCCTTCCCGAGCGCAATCAAAAGGAAAATCTCCCAGCTGGCTACGGAATTGTCGTCAAAGGAACCGATAAAGTCATCGGCTCTGTTGATTTCAACCATCGGCACGAAGACGATGTACTGGAGATTGGCTACACCTTGCCCCCAGACTATTGGGGACGAGGTTATGTGCCAGAAGCAGCGCGTGCCTTGATTGACATAGCTTTTAGAGAACTAGGTCTTCACAAGATTGAACTTTCTTGCTTTGGTTACAATACCCAAAGTCAACGAGTCGCAGAGAAACTTGGCTTTACTCTGGAAGCTCGCATCCGAGACCGCAAAGATGCCCAAGGCAATCGCTGTGATGATTTGAGATATGGCTTGCTGAGGAGTGAGTGGGAGGTAATTTGATGCATCTTTTCATCATTGGTGCTCCAGCATCAGGAAAAATGACCATTGGTCAAGAATTATCTCGACTGACAGATGCTACCCTCTTTTATAACCATCAAGCCATCGATTTTGCACTAGAAATCTATCAGGACTTTACAGAGGAAATGTGGGAATTTGTTCGTGGAATCACCTTTTCTTTCCTTGGAGCAAGTGCAAGAAATCAGCGATCAGTAATTTTAACTGACGTAATTGATTTTTCAAATCAGTACCAGCTGATGTATTTAAAGCAAATTCAGGATTTGTTGAATGACTATCATCAAGAGATTCTGTTTGTGGAGTTGGAAACAAGTCTTGAGGAGCGCTTACATCGAAATCGAACGGAGAATCGATTAAAGCACAAACCCTTAAAACGACATATTGAGGTATCTGAAAGAGAAATTTTAGAAACCACTGAAACACTTCAATTAAATTCCCAACATCAACCGAATGAGCTACACCACTACTTTAAAATAAATAATACGAATTTGTCTGCAGAAGAAGCTGCTAAGCAAATTCAAAATAAAATGAACAAAATAGAGAAAGGACACACACATATCTAAACAACTTCATGAAGACGTTCTCAAGACTCAAGAAGTTCAAAAGTCTCAATCTTTTTCGTTCGTGATTCCTACCACCAAATGTAACTTTAAAACTCTACCTTAATCGCGCTTGGAGTACACCCTTCAAAGTAAACGAATCACAAAGAAACTGGGATTTCCCATTTAAGCCTGTATCCGAGGTCGTAAGAATATCCAATACAGCAGAGGTAGAGTTTGATTTATTGAAGAATGAGTTAGAGGAGAAAATAGATGGCTAAAAAGAAAAATAGAAAAAAGAATTAAATCGCCAGCAAAAGTTGGATATCAAAGTCGTTTCTGAAGAAGAGGTTGTCTGGACAGAACTACTGGCTAAAAAACCAACTTTTGTAGAACGTCGGACCATTCAAAATTTCGATGAACTACATACAACAGTGATGCAATATGCTGATGAACATGGAGAGTATCCAGATGTTCAGCTAATCAATTACCAACTGAAAAATAGGATTTTTGATTAGAATCAGGACCATGCTTTATTTAGAGAAGCTATGCATACTCCAAATACACAGAAGCGAAATGAACTGTTAAAACAAGTTTTAAAGATCAATCCAGATTATTTTGCTGCTGATTTTCACCCATTCTTATCAGAGGTTGAAGATTTTGATTTACCAACCTTTAGATTAGATTTAGGAGGCAAAGATTGAAATTAATGTATTATTTTAATACTGACAATAGATTGAAGAATCTTTTTGCTCAAACTTGGAAAATACTTATGTATGCGCTAACGTATTTTCCAATAATATCTCTAATTATATTCTGTCTTACCGATTTTAAATTAGTTATAATTTTACAATTTGCCTTGATACTAATATATGTGTTTAACTATAAAAATCGATTTAATAAGTTTAGAGTTTTTCTTACTAAAAGTACTAAATCTTTAGCTTTTATGAACGCATGGGATGGAATATTTTGCGGAATCTTGACTTACATTCTTTATAACCTAAATCTAGTTGAATCAACTTTAATCAACTTATCTCAATATTTTTTTATTAATTATGGCATAAGTAAAAATCACATAAATAACTGGATTATCATTGTAATACTTTTAATATTACCATTTGTATTATCTGTTATAAAAACTGTAGGATCAATCAAGATATTTCAAAAAGTTAATAAAATAGATATCGTAAAGGGAAAGACACTGTGGAATGTATATGCCACGATGCTTATTATTTCGTTTTTATGGTATTATATCTATATTTATTACTTTATTTCTAATGTTATTGATTTTCATTCTGATTTAATAACTGACATTCTTATGTTCAGTTCACTTATTGCACTTTATTTAATATGCTGGTGGATGATTTATAATCTAATTAGACATGGTGCAAAAGATACCAAAGAAGTAATAGCATCATGGTTAATTGGTTCAATCTGTATATTACTGTTAGCAGTATTTAATCAAGTTGAAAATGAATTAATAAATGCTTTAACATGGTTTTTGCCAATTTTAATTCCTAGTCTAATTGGAGAAATAAATTCTCAATTCGATACAAAAAAACATAAGAAAAAACCAATAAGAACTGAGAAAATGGATAGACACCTCTATCGAACTCAACTATATGGTTTTCTTACTCTATTAATGTTGAGTATTATTCCAAAGTTAACCGAAATTATTTGGGGTTTAAAGATTAAGAAGAAATTGGTCGAATTTATAACTCCCGAAGCTGATTGGATGTCTGAATTATTTGCCTCAACTATAATTATTTTCGTTTGTTTCATATTATCATTAGTTATTGGGAAGATTATAATTTGGTTATTACAATATTTCTATTTAAACACCTATAATGGATATTACGTGTATCGTGACAATATGCATAGTATATTAATAAATCGTAGATATAAAAGAAATATTCATAAAAGGAGAAAAAATAATGTCTAAATAACTTTCACCTAAATACACTCCATCCTATGTTTAGGTTGGTCGTTAACAAAACAACTTCATGAAGATGTTCTCAAGACTCAAGAAGTTCAAAAGTCTCAACCTTTTTCATTCGTGATTCCGACCACCAAATGTAACTGGAAAAACTCTACCTTGGTCAGGCTTGGGGTACAACCTTCAAAGCAAATGAATCACAAAGAAGCTTAGATTCCCGTTCAAGCCTGTATCCGAGGTCGTAAGAATATCCAATACAGCAGAGGTAGAGTTTGATATATTGAAGAATGAGTTAGAGGAGAAAATAGATGGCTAAAAAGAAAAATAGAAAAAAAGAATTAAAACGCCAGCAAAAGTTGGATATCAAAGTTATTTCTGAAGAAGAGGCTGCTTGGACAGAAATCATGGCCAAAAATCCAACTTTTGTAGAACGTCGGACTATTCAAAATTTCGATGAACTGCATACAGCAGTGATGCAATATGCTGATGAACACGGAGAGTATCCAGATGTTCAGCTAATCAATTACCAACTGAAAAATAGGACTTTTGATTGGAATCAGGATCATGCTTTATTTAGAGAAGCTATGCATACTCCAAATACACAGAAGCGAAATAAATTGTTAAAGCAAGTTTTAAAAATAAATCCAGATTATTTTGCTGCTGACTTTCACCTATTCTTATCAGAGGTTGAAGACTTTGATTTGTCAACCTTTAAAAAAGTATTGGATTTTGAAATTCTAGTTTTAGAAAAATGGAAAATGAATGGCTACAATAGTTGGAATTATTTTGAAGCACGCCCTATCCTGTCTGCTCTGATGTTTCTGATTGAGTATTATATGATGGAGAACTTCAATTCTAAGGCTATGAAATTGATTGACCTATATTTGAGTAAGCGACCAGAACGTTTTCCTCCTAATTTTGTCTTCTGTATGCTTTCCTTGTATCATATCACTGGTCAGGAACTAAAGGTTGAGCGCTTCTATCGTGAAGAATTGAATAAAGGGAAACGGGACGATACCATTCTTATTCATGCCATCATCTCTGCTTTTTCTCAAGGAAAAATTGAGGAAGCCAGTCAGTTATTTGCAAAATTAGTGGAAATCAATGATGAAGCTGTTGAATTCTTTATAGAGGAAGATTGGCAATTCAAAGTTATAGATATAGAAGACCAAGAATGCTATTATCCAAATTCAGTTGAATCGTTACAAGCTAGTTTGTATCCTCTGTTTGATTATTTACTAGAAAATATTATTTTAACGAAATTTTTAACAAACGAAGCCCAAAAATTCCGCCGTAAACCAGTATTTTCGAATCATTCTAGTATGATAAAAAATTTATCCGAGGTATCCGATTGTCATTCCTTTATGAATGAGGAAAAAATGAAGGGGATTCGGATGGATCTTGTTCACATCTTTGTTGAAAATGGGATTCGTAGGTATTCAGATTTCAAAAAATGGACTGAAAAAGAAGTTCTCGCTTTGAAGGGAATTGGTCCCGTAACCGTTAAAAAGCTGAAAGAAAACGGCATAAAGTTTAAGAAAGAGAAGTAATTGTTTATGGAAGGGGGGAGGTGAAATTGTCTTGAATGAAATTTCTAATTTCATCCTGTATACTACACCAAATGGCGACGTTCAGCTAGATATCCTTTTACAAGATGAAAATCTTTGGTTGACTCAAAAAGGTCTTGCAGAGCTCTTTGGAGTTGAACGAAGTGTCATTACAAAGCACTTGAAAAACATTTATGATAGTGGTGAGTTGGATAAGATGTCAACTTGTGCAAAATTTGCACAGGTTCAACAAGAGGGCAATAGAACTGTCCGGCGTGAACTTGAATATTACAATCTGGATGCTATCATTTCAGTAGGCTATCGTGTAAATTCCAGTAAGGCTACTCAATTTAGAATTTGGGCAACCAAGACCTTGAAAGAATTTATCATCAAAGGTTTTGTTTTAGATGATGAACGTTTGAAACAAGGACAGACAGTTTTCGGACAAGATTATTTCCGTGAACTTTTAGAACGAATTCGCTCTATTCGTTCTAGCGAGCGCCGAATCTATCAACAAATTACGGATATCTTTGCCGAATGTGCCATAGATTATGATCGAAACTCAGATATTACTAAAAACTTCTATGCTATGGTGCAAAATAAATTTCATTATGCAATTACTGGAAGTACGGCTGCAGAAATTATCTATCAGCAAGCAGATGCTAGTAAAGAAAAAATGGGATTAACTACTTGGAAGAATGCACCTGATGGACGAGTTCTCAAATCAGATGTAACAGTAGCCAAAAATTATTTGCAAGAAAAAGAAATTCGACAACTAGAGCGAACTGTTACAGCCTATTTTGATTATATTGAGGGTTTGGTTGAGCGCCGTAATACTTTTACAATGCGAGGATTGGCAGATAGTATTGATCGTTTTCTATCTTTTAATGAGTACGAAATTTTAGAAGGAAAAGGAAGTATTTCCAAGAAACAAGCAGACTCAAAAGCCATCCAGGAGTATGAAAAATTTAACCGAACTCAAAAAATTCTATCGGACTTTGATAAACATATTCTGAAGATAATGAGAGAAAGTTAATGTAAAATTTTCACCGTTTCTTTGCTTATAGAAGATAATGAGAAAAACAAGATGAGTTGAATCAAAGTCTATCTTCTACATACTAATTTTATTTAAAGATATTAACTAGAAAGGACAAACACATGTCTAAAGAACTTTCACCTAAATACAATCCAGCCGAGGTTGAGGCTGGTCGTTACCAAAAATGGCTTGATGCCGATGTTTTTAAGCCTTCAGGCGATCAAAAGGCTAAGCCATATTCTATCGTTATTCCACCACCAAACGTAACTGGTAAACTTCACCTTGGTCACGCTTGGGATACGACTTTGCAGGATATCATTATCCGTCAAAAACGCATGCAAGGTTTTGATACCCTTTGGCTTCCAGGGATGGACCACGCGGGGATTGCTACTCAGGCTAAGGTTGAGGAGCGCTTGCGTGGAGAGGGCATTAGCCGTTATGACCTAGGTCGTGAATCTTTCTTGACGAAGGTCTGGGAATGGAAAGACGAATATGCCACTACTATCAAGGAACAATGGGGCAAGATGGGGCTCTCTGTCGACTACTCTCGCGAGCGTTTCACTCTTGATGAAGGCTTGTCAAAAGCTGTTCGTAAGGTCTTTGTGGACCTTTACAAGAAAGGATGGATCTACCGTGGTGAGTTTATCATCAACTGGGACCCAGCAGCTCGCACAGCCCTTTCTGATATTGAGGTGATTCACAAGGATGTCGAAGGTGCCTTCTACCACATGAACTACATGCTGGAAGATGGCTCACGCGCCCTTGAAGTTGCGACCACTCGTCCTGAGACCATGTTTGGAGACGTTGCAGTTGCGGTCAATCCAGAAGACCCACGCTACAAGGACTTGATCGGTAAAAACGTCATCCTTCCAATCGCTAATAAATTGATTCCAATCGTTGGGGATGAGCATGCTGATCCTGAGTTTGGTACAGGTGTCGTGAAAATCACACCTGCCCATGATCCAAACGACTTCTTGGTTGGTCAACGACACAACTTGCCACAAGTTAACGTCATGAACGATGACGGAACTATGAATGACTTGGCCTTTGAATTTGCAGGCATGGACCGTTTTGAAGCTCGTAAGGCAGTCGTTGCCAAGCTGGAAGAAATCGGTGCCCTCGTTAAAATCGAAAAACGTGTCCACAGTGTTGGACACTCAGAGCGTACAGGTGTTGTGGTTGAACCACGCTTGTCTACGCAGTGGTTCGTCAAGATGGATCAATTGGCGAAAAATGCTATTGCCAACCAAGACACAGAGGACAAAGTTGAATTCTACCCACCTCGTTTCAACGATACCTTCCTTCAATGGATGGAAAATGTCCACGACTGGGTTATCTCTCGTCAGCTCTGGTGGGGGCACCAAATCCCTGCTTGGTACAATGCTGAGGGTGAAATGTACGTCGGTGAAGAAGCTCCAGAAGGTGACGGATGGACTCAAGACGAAGACGTCTTGGATACTTGGTTCAGTTCTGCTCTCTGGCCATTCTCAACCATGGGCTGGCCTGATGTCGACTCAGAAGACTTCAAACGCTACTTCCCAACTTCAACCTTGGTAACAGGTTACGACATCATCTTCTTCTGGGTGTCTCGCATGATCTTCCAATCCTTGGAATTCACTGACCGTCAGCCATTCCAAAACGTTCTTATCCACGGTCTTATCCGTGACGAGCAAGGACGTAAGATGTCTAAATCTCTCGGTAACGGGATTGACCCGATGGATGTCATCGAGAAATACGGTGCCGATGCCCTTCGTTGGTTCCTTTCAAACGGCTCTGCACCAGGTCAAGACGTGCGCTTCTCTTACGAGAAAATGGATGCTTCATGGAACTTCATTAACAAAATCTGGAACATCTCTCGCTATATCCTCATGAACAATGAAGGCTTGACCCTTGAGCAAGCAACTGCCAATGTGGAAAAAGTTGCCAACAAGGAAGCTGGAAATGTCACAGATCGCTGGATTCTCCACAACCTCAATGAAACGATCGGCAAAGTCACTGAAAACTTTGATAAGTTTGAGTTTGGTGTGGCTGGACACATCCTCTACAACTTTATCTGGGATGAGTTTGCGGACTGGTATGTTGAGTTGACCAAGGAAGTCCTTTATAGTGATAATGAAGAAGAGAAAGTCATCACACGCTCTGTTCTCCTTTACACTTTGGACAAGATCCTTCGCCTCCTTCACCCAATCATGCCATTTGTGACAGAGGAGATCTTTGGACAAATCTCAGAAGGCTCTATCGTTACAGCAGAATACCCAACTGTCAACCCAGCCTTTGAAGACCTTGCGGCTCACACAGGTGTAGAAAGCCTCAAGGACTTGATCCGTGCTGTTCGTAATGCGCGTGCAGAAGTAAATGTAGCTCCAAGCAAGCCAATCACCATCCTTGTTAAGACAAGCGATAGTGACTTGGAAGCCTTCTTTAACAGCAATGTCAACTACATCAAACGATTCACAAATCCAGAACACTTGGAAATTGCATCAACCATCCCTGCACCTGAACTTGCTATGTCAAGCGTTATCACAGGATCAGAAATCTACTTGCCACTAGCAGACCTCCTCAATGTCGAAGAAGAACTGGCTCGTCTCGACAAGGAACTGGCTAAATGGCAAAAAGAACTGGACATGGTAGGCAAGAAGCTCTCTAACGAACGCTTCGTAGCTAATGCCAAACCAGAAGTCGTCCAGAAAGAACGCGACAAACAAGCTGACTACCAAGCTAAATACGCCGCGACCGTCGCACGTATTGATGAGATGAAGAAATTGGTGGAATAAAGCTAAATAAACACAGAAACACGGTGATGAGCCGTGTTTTTTGGTATAATGAAATCAATATCTATTGATGGAGAAAGTGATGTCCAAACACCCTCATTATGAATTGTTAAATTTAATTGGCTACGGTCTTGCTAAGTTTGACAAGCTTTTTATAAAAGAATTTCAATGTTCTAGCAAGTCGGAGTTTTATCGCTACGTGGTTTCTCTGGGAGTTGCTGAAACAACTGGAGTTGTAAAAAATAGAATGGATTTATTTGATCCTTATTTTGACAATAATCGAAAAGGTTGGTGGCAGAAAGCTGAAGTTTACCGTTTTCGTAAAGATTTAATTGATATGATGTTTGGAAATGAAGATGTTCATAGTTATGCTGAAATCGTTAAAATGCTACTTGCCAGTGAAGGAAAGCGAACAGGCATTACTACCATTGAAAAACCAATCATTCGAACCAAATTCAAACGTCTACAGGAAACGGGAATGGAGGCAGAGAATTATTTTATCCTTCATTTTGATAAAGAAGAAAAATTCCAAGGTGGACAGTTAACCGATGCCCGTCTTTATGGTGATGGATATGATTTCCAAGTAGATGTTCAAGAGCATTCTTACCTTGCCGAAGTAAAAGGTATCCGAAAATCTAAGGGGCGTGTGCGTTTGACTGCGAAAGAATTCGAAAAAGCCAAAGAGTTTCAATCGGATTTTATTTTATCCTTGGTCACAAACCTAGATGATATTCCAAAGTTAGTATTAGTTGATAATCCTTTAAAACATTTTGAGTTTAAAAAGAATATTATCAAAAATGAAATTATTGAATACAGAAGCTTAGAAGATTTGTATTAGTTCCCCCTTAATTTTACTAGTTGAAGAAGATAGAAACCTTGACAGGTCAACGACTCAATGAACTGGAAATCAACGGTATTCGTTTAACCAAGTTTAAAAATGGGGAAATCGGTATTGAATTTATCTGGATTGATATCGAGAATCCCCCAAGTGATGCTATCGGCTGGGTAGCAAAGAAATAAAAGTTTTCAAAACTATTGTAACAAGTAAGGGATTTTATTTTCGTGTACAATTTCAGCTATTCTTGTTATAATCAGCCTATAGGAATCAAGGAGGTGACTCTTATGGCTGTTTTTGTGTCTTTGGATGGAATTGTGGTAGAAGTACTTGATGTCTTTTCTTCTTTTAATGGGGATAGTGAGTTTTTCTTGTGTAAACGTCTTAAAGACAAGAGTCAGTTTGTGATGGAACGCTCTCAGTTCGAGGAGATGTTCCAACTTCAAAGTAGTCACTTGACCACGCAAGAAAAATTACAATTGTTTACCTCTGTGTTTGCTGGCCGTTATGATGTTTATGCTAAGAGTTTTATCAATGATCAAGGGAAAATTCAGTATTTTCCATCCTATGATTATGGTTGGAAGCAGTTGCCGCCTGAAAAACGGAGTTTCCAGACATTAACGGATTCCGTTTTGAAATCTCATTTTCGTGGGGAGACAGCTATCGGTATCTTTCCTATGCACTTAGATGATAGCTGTTATTTTTTGGTACTGGATTTGGATGAAAGTGATTGGAAAGAAGCCGGTTTAGCCATTCGAAGAATAGCCAGGGAACGCCAGATGGAAGCCCATTTAGAGATTTCTCGTTCGGGTCACGGACTCCATATTTGGTTCTTCTTTGAGGAAGCGATTCCGAGTCGAGAAGCTCGCTTGTTTGGAAAGAAACTATTAGAATTGGCTATGCAGGAAAGTATGCAACTGTCCTTTGATTCTTTTGATCGCATGTTTCCAAATCAGGATGTTCTTCCTAAGGGGGGATTTGGTAATTTGATTGCCTTGCCTTTTCAAGGAGAAGCTTATCATCAAGGGCGAACGGTCTTTGTGGATGAACAGTTTCAGCCTTATGAAGACCAATGGAGGTATTTACAAGAAATTCAGAGGGTTTCAACTGCTAAAGTGGCACTGTTAATCCAAGAGGAGTTAGGGAAGCAAGAATTGGATAAGGAGTTGAAGGTCATCTTATCCAATATGATCCAACTTGAAAAATCGTCTGTGACACCCAAGACACTTTTTTTCTTGAAAAATATGGCTTCATTTTCTAATCCCGAATTTTATTTAAAGCAGGCTATGCGACAACCAACCTATCAAATTTCTGAGCGAATGTATTTATTTGGAGAATCCGATCATTATTTATGGCTACCAAGAGGTTTACTGTATCCATTGCAAGATAAATTTAAGCAGGTATCTGTGGAAGATAGGAGAAAGGTACAGAGGTCTATTAGAGTGGAATTTAAGGGAGAACTCACTTTTGAGCAAGAGTTAGCCCTGTCAGATATGATTTCCAAAGAAAATGGTTTACTCCATGCGGAGACTGGTTTTGGGAAGACCGTTTTAGGTGCTGCTCTCATCTCTGAACGTAAGACCAAAACAATTATTCTAGTCCATAATAGGCAACTCTTAGACCAATGGCTGGATCGTTTAAACCATTTTTTGACTTTCGAAGAGGAAGAAGCTACCCGTTATACGGCATCAGGTCGTGAAAGGGTAATAGGCTATGTTGGGCAGTACGGTGGGACTAAGAAATGGCTGAGTGGACTGGTTGATGTCGTTATGATCCAATCTCTATTTAAGTTGGAAAATAGTCAAAGTCTTTTGGATAAGTATGAGATGATGATTGTGGATGAGTGTCATCACGTGTCTGCTTTGATGTTTGAAAAAGTTGTGGCACAGTTTAGAGGGAAGTATCTTTACGGTTTGACGGCTACGCCTGAACGTAAGAATGGTCATGAACCTATTGTTTTTCAGAGAATTGGTGAGATACTCCATACTGCTGATAAGAGGGAAACGGATTTTAAACGGCAATTGCAATTAAGATTCACTTCTTTTGGTCATTTGGAGATTGAAAAGACCAAAGCAAGTAATTTTATACAGCTTAGTGATTGGATTGCGACAGACTCAGTGAGGAATCAGATGATTCTCAAGGATATTCTAGACCAAGTGACAGAAGGGCGGAATATCTTGGTTCTAGTCAATCGAATTCAACAGATAGATGTCTTTGAAAAGTTATTGAAAGAGAAAGAGGTTGATGACTGTTACATTATTAGCGGAAAAACCAAAGTCCAAGAGAGAACAAGTTTATTGAAGACATTAGAACAGCTAGATAAAGGGTTTGTTTTGTTGTCTACTGGAAAATACATTGGCGAAGGTTTTGACTTGCCTCAGCTAGACACGCTTATCTTGGCAGCGCCCTTTTCTTGGAAAAATAATTTGATTCAGTATGCAGGTCGGATTCATAGAAACTACAAGGATAAGTCTTTGGTGCGGATTTTCGATTATGTGGATATTCATGTTCCTTATTTAGAAAAGATGTTTCAGAAACGACAAGTAGCTTATCGAAAGATGGATTATCGTGTCATCGAGGGTGAGGAGAAACAATTCGTTTATGTTGATAGTAGATATGAGAAGGTGTTGAGAGAGGACTTGGCAGGGGAAAGACAGGAATGTATGCTTATTTTACCTTATGTGCACCAGACAAAACTGATGAATTTTCTAAAAGAATTTAGGATTAGTCAAATTGAGATATGTATACCAGAGACGGTTGCAAATAAAACATGGATAGACCAGATGAAGAGCCAGAAAATTAAAGTGTCTTTTACTCAATCAAAAATAGTCACGCCTATTCTTTTGGTAAACAAGACCATTGTTTGGTATGGTGCAATGCCATTATTAGGGAAGGTAGATGAAGTGACCATATTACGTTTGGAATCAGCTAGTATAGTTTCTGAACTAGTGGCAGGTTTACGATAGAGAAAATTTTTAAAAATTTCTATGTATGATTTTCATTTCTTTAGTGAGACTGTTGCCATTATCACATTCGAATCACACAAAATAAAAAAATAAAAAAATTTCTACAAGTACTTGACAAATAGATTGAAATATCTTAAAATGAAAATGGTTACAGAGTTATTAATTATTTAAGCTTCATGTCACCATTAAAAATTGAAATAAAAGGATGTTATCACTAATACAAGTGAGCAGGAACCTATTTAATCACATCGGAAGAAGTTTCTTGATGTTTTTAAGTAGGTTCCTTTTATTTTAAAAGGGAAATTTTATGATCATAAAACGAATACTAAACCACAATGCCGTAATTGCGCAAAGTAAAAAAGATATCGATATTCTTCTTTTTGGAAGGGGAATAGCTTTTGGAAGAAAAATTGGAGATAAAGTAAATCCAATTGATATTGAGAAAAGTTTTTTTCTCAAAAATAGAGATAATATGACCCGTTTTACAGAGATGTTTATTAACGTTCCTTTGGAGTTGGTGTACATCACCGAAAAAATAATTAATCTAGGTAAAATAACATTGGGTAATAATTTTGATGAAATTATCTATATTAATTTAACGGATCATATTTCTTCGAGCATAGAACGTTATAAAGAAGGGATTATTATTTCGAATCCCCTACGCTGGGAAATCTCGAAATATTATAAAGAAGAATTTGAGCTTGGGAAAAGGGCTTTACAAATAATAAAAAAAGAGTTAGGTATTGAACTTCCAATTGACGAAGCTGCATTCATAGCGCTACATTTTGTTAATGCTAATTTAGAAAATAATTTTCAAGAGTCGTATAAAATCACTGAAATAATTATGGGAATTGAGAAAATCATTCAAGATTTCTATTGTACTGAGTTTAACCAAGATTCTATTGATTATTATAGATTCATAACTCATATAAAATTATTTGCCCATCGTTTGGTTGAAAATACAACTTATTGTGACGATGATGATGAAGACTTGTTAGCATTAATGAAAAATAAATATCCTAGGGAATATGAATGTGGTAAACAGGTGGCAATGTTTATACAAACTGAGTACAATTATTTGCTGACTTCTAGTGAATTAGTTTATTTGATGGCTCATATTCGTCGCTTAACAAAAAATTTAGATTAATAGAATAGGAGAATACCATGAGTTATAAAGATACGGTACAAAAAATCCTCGATGTAATTGGAGGCGAAAAAAATGTCAATAGAGTTACCCATTGTGTAACACGTTTAAGATTAGAATTAAAAGATGAAAATTTAGTCAATGATGATGATGTGAAGAAGATACCAGGTGTAATAGGTATTATGAAAAAGAATGGGCAATATCAAATTATACTTGGTAATGATGTAGCCAATTATTATAAAGAATTCATTAAACTTGGCAATTTTGAAACAGATTCAGTTGATCAAGGGCACAAAGGGAATATTTTAGAAAGAATCATTGAATATATCGCTGGTTCCATGACTCCAATCATTCCAGCAATGTTAGGGGGAGGTATGTTGAAAGTCTTGGTAATCATTTTACCAATGCTTGGTATATTGCAATCAGATTCTCAGACTATTGCTTTTTTGACATTTTTTGGGGATGCTCCATATTATTTCTTACCGCTGTTATTAGCTTATTCTGCATCACAAAAATTAAAAGTAACATCTACATTAGCTATGTCTGTAGCAGGTGTACTTCTCCATCCAAATTTTGTTCAAATGGTGCAATCAGGGAATCCTCTTAGTTTATTTGGTGCACCTGTGACACCAGCTAGTTATGGTTCATCAGTCATTCCAATTCTTATTATGGTTTGGTTGATGAAATATATTGAAAAAATGATTGCTAAATTAACACCAGCTGTTACTAAGAGTTTTTTGCAACCTACGCTAGTATTATTAGTATCAAGCTGTATTGCCTTAGTTGTAGTCGGACCTATTGGAGTAATTGTTGGTCAAGGATTATCAAATCTAGTTGGGCAAATGTATGGTGTAGCTGGATGGCTTACATTAGCTATTCTTGGTGCTATTATGCCATTTATTGTTATGACTGGAATGCATTGGGCTTTTGCACCTATTTTTTTGGCGGCATCTATTGCTACTCCAGACGTATTAATTCTTCCAGCAATGTTAGGGTCAAACTTAGCTCAAGGAGCTGCTTCGATGGCTGTTGCATTAAAGAGTAAAAATAATAATACAAAACAAATTGCTTTTGCAGCAGGTTTCTCAGCCTTACTTGCAGGGATTACCGAACCTGCATTATATGGTGTGACTTTAAAATATAAAAAACCACTTTATGCAGCTATGATTGGTGGTGGATTAGCGGGATTATTTGCAGGTCTTACTAGTGTTAAAGCCTATCTATTTGCTGTTCCATCTTTGATAGCGTTGCCTCAATTTATTTATTCTGATGTACCATCAAATATTGTAAATGCTTTAATTGTGGCGGTCATTTCTGTTGTTATTACCTTTGTCTTGGCTTATATATTTGGAATCGATGAAGAAGAGAGTTCTAGCCATTTAGAAGTTGAGGCTAGAGTTTCAAATAAAAAAATGGTATTTTCTCCTATATCAGGAGAAATCATTCCGTTAAGTGATGTCCAGGATAAAACATTTTCAGATAAACTTATTGGAGACGGAGTAGCGATTATCCCAAATGAGGGTAAGGTTTATGCACCATTCGATGGGGAAATTACAAATATTTTTCCGACTAAGCACGCAATTGGATTGAAGAGTGATGAAGGTGTTGAGTTACTAATTCATATTGGATTAGATACTGTTGAGCTAAAAGGTCAAGGTTTTATTAGTCATGTAGAAGAAGGAGACAGAGTTTTCAAAAATCAGTTGATTTTTGAAATGGACTTAAATTTAATCAAGAGTAAAGGCTACGAAACAGTTACACCAGTAATTGTAACGAATACCAACGATTTTCTAGATGTATTAGTATTACCTAATAATCAGACAATCGAGCATTCTAAGGAATTACTGGTAATATTATAATGGAGGAAAGTTATGGCCATTTTTCCAGATGATTTTCTTTGGGGTGGAGCTGTTGCAGCTAATCAAGTAGAGGGAGCATATAATGAAGATGGTAAGGGATTATCAGTTCAGGATGTGTTACCCAAAGGTGGATTAGGAGAAGCAACAGAAAATCCTACAGAAGATAACTTAAAACTGTTAGGTGTTGATTTTTATCATAAATATAAGGAAGATATATCCTTGTTTTCTGAAATGGGCTTTAATGTTTTTCGTACTTCTATTGCATGGAGTAGAATTTTTCCAAAAGGAGATGAGGAAGAACCTAACGAAGCTGGTTTGAAATATTATGATGAATTGTTTGATGAGCTACATGCTCACGGGATAGAACCACTTGTAACTCTTTCACACTATGAGACTCCATTATATTTAGCAAGAAAATATCATGGATGGGTTGATAGGAGAATGATTCATTTTTATGAAAAATTTGCTCGAACAGTTTTAGAAAGGTATAAAGATAAAGTTAAATATTGGCTTACATTTAACGAAGTAAACTCTGTTTTGGAATTACCATTTACTAGTGGAGGAATAGATATACCTAAGGAGAATCTTTCGAAACAAGAATTATATCAAGCTATACATCATGAATTAGTTGCCTCGAGTTTGGTTACAAAAATTGCTCGTGAGATTAATTCAGAGTTTAAGGTGGGATGTATGGTATTAGCTATGCCAGCTTATCCAATGACTCCAAATCCAAAAGATGTATGGGCGACTCATGAGTATGAGAATCTAAATTATCTATTTTCAGATGTGCATGTTAGAGGTTATTATCCGAATTATGCAAAAAGATATTTTAAGGAACATGACATTAACATAGAGTTTGCAGCTGAAGATACAGAGTTATTAAAAAATTATACTGTAGATTTTTTATCGTTTAGCTATTACATGAGTGTGACTCAATCTGCTCTTCCAACACAGTATAATTCAGGAGAAGGGAATATTATTGGTGGTTTAGTAAATCCTTATTTAGAGTCTTCTGAGTGGGGATGGCAAATTGATCCAATTGGACTACGTATAATTTTAAATAGATATTATGACCGTTATCAAATCCCATTATTTATAGTAGAAAATGGATTAGGTGCTAAAGATCAACTAATAAAAGATGAATTTAATAACTTAACCGTCCAAGATGATTATAGAATTCAGTATATGAAAGAACATTTATTGCAAGTAGCTGAAGCTCTACAGGATGGTGTTGAAATTATGGGCTATACGTCTTGGGGATGTATTGACTGTGTTTCTATGTCCACTGCACAACTTTCTAAAAGGTACGGTCTCATTTATGTTGATCGAAACGATGATGGAAGTGGTACATTAAATCGATATAAGAAAATGTCTTTTACTTGGTATAAAGAAGTGATTGAATCAAATGGAGAATCCTTATTCAAATAGTTTTTTATTGATGACTAACTATTATCACGGTTAAGGCAAAATCTCATTAAATATGAAATAAAGAGATTTGGAAGACATCAAATTCTAAACCTCTTTATTTTATAGGGGGATTAATTAATTTAATTTTGTTACAGAGAGCCGATTATAAATAGTTAACTTAGGATAGATTGGTTATATATAGTAGACTGAATCTAAAATAGTACGAAACAATTGCTAAAACATTTATAGAAATTAATTTTACTTTCCCAATCGATTTGTTCTCATCTTATTTCAATCCGCTATAAAGTTAGATAAGAATAAGCTAACAAGCAGAAGTGAGATAGGTCTTGCAAGAATGGTAAAAATCTGATAAACTAAGTAGTAATTGAATAGAAATCCGCAAGACTAGTAACTCAAGGGAAGTATATCAGGGAGGAGAGCCGTGACTGCAAGCTCTCTATATGAAAGCTGGGTGAATTCACTTGCGCATGGATTTAGAAATGAAGGTCTGACTTGTCAGATGAAAACGGATGGTACCGCGTGTCAACGCTCCGAGTGGAGTTTTTGGCATGTGGTTTTCTTTTTATCTACGAGAGACTGATGGAGGAATTATGTCAACTATTGAAGAACAATTAAAAGCGCTTCGTGAAGAAACGCTGGCTAGCTTGAAGCAGATTTCTGCTGAAAATGAAAAAGAGATGCAAGATTTGCGTGTCTCTGTCCTTGGTAAAAAGGGTTCGCTCACTGAAATCCTCAAAGGGATGAAAGATGTCTCTGCTGAGATGCGTCCAATCATTGGGAAACACGTCAATGAAGCTCGTGATGTCTTGACAGCTGCTTTTGAAGAAACAGCTAAGCTCTTGGAAGAAAAGAAAGTCGCGGCTCAACTGGCTAGCGAAAGTATCGATGTGACACTTCCAGGTCGTCCTGTTGCGACTGGTCACCGTCATGTCCTCACACAAACCAGTGAAGAAATCGAAGATATTTTCATTGGGATGGGTTACCAAGTCGTGGATGGTTTTGAAGTAGAGCAAGACTACTATAACTTTGAACGTATGAACCTTCCAAAAGACCACCCAGCTCGTGATATGCAGGATACTTTCTATATCACTGAAGAAATCTTGCTCCGTACCCACACGTCTCCAGTTCAGGCGCGTGCTATGGATGCCCATGATTTTTCTAAAGGTCCTTTGAAGATGATCTCGCCAGGGCGTGTGTTCCGTCGTGATACGGACGATGCGACTCACAGTCACCAGTTCCACCAAATTGAAGGCTTGGTTGTTGGGAAAAATATCTCTATGGCAGATCTTCAAGGAACCCTGCAGTTGATTGTCCAAAAAATGTTCGGTGAAGAGCGTCAAATCCGTTTGCGTCCATCTTACTTCCCATTCACAGAGCCATCTGTTGAGGTGGATGTTTCTTGCTTCAAGTGTGGTGGAGAAGGCTGTAACGTATGTAAGAAAACAGGTTGGATCGAAATTATGGGGGCCGGTATGGTTCACCCGCGTGTCCTTGAAATGAGTGGTATCGATGCGACTGTTTACTCTGGATTTGCCTTTGGTCTTGGACAAGAGCGTGTAGCTATGCTCCGTTATGGAATCAACGATATCCGTGGATTCTACCAAGGAGATGTCCGCTTCTCAGAACAGTTTAAATAATGATTAGAAAAGTAGAAATGGCAGATGTTGAGATGTTGGCTAACATAGCCAAACAAACCTTTCGTGAAACATTTACCCATGATAATACGGAAGAGCAGTTACAGGAATACTTTGAAGAGGCTTATAGTCTGAAAACTTTGTTAACTGAGTTGGGAAATCCTGACTCCGAAACCTATTTCATTATGCATGAAGAGGAGATAGCTGGTTTTCTCAAGGTCAACTGGGGAAGTGCTCAAACTGAGAGAGAATTAGAGGATGCTTTTGAAATTCAACGCCTCTATGTGCTACAAAAATTCCAAGGATTTGGATTCGGTAAGCAACTGTTTGAATTTGCTCTTGAACTTGCTACAAAAAATAGTTTTTCTTGGGCTTGGCTAGGTGTTTGGGAGCATAATACAAAAGCTCAAGCGTTTTATAACCGATATGGTTTTGAAAAATTTAGCCAACATCATTTTATGGTTGGTCAAAAAGTAGATACGGATTGGTTGCTGAAAAAGAAATTAAGGTAAGAAGAGGATTCTTCTATTGAAATGATAGGAAAGGAAAAGAACCAGAGGGACAACTGTCATTCTGGAGAATTAAATTATGCTTGTATCTTATAAATGGTTAAAAGAATTGGTGGACATTGATGTGCCATCACAAGAGTTGGCTGAAAAAATGTCAACTACAGGGATCGAGGTAGAAGGTGTCGAATCACCTGCTGCTGGTCTCTCAAAAATTGTCGTCGGTGAGGTCTTGTCTTGTGAAGATGTGCCAGAAACTCACCTCCATGTTTGTCAGGTTAACGTTGGCGAAGAAGAAGCCCGTCAAATCGTCTGTGGTGCACCGAATGTGCGTGCTGGTATCAAGGTTATGGTGGCTCTTCCAGGAGCTCGCATCGCTGACAATTACAAGATCAAAAAAGGGAAAATCCGCGGTCTTGAGTCACTTGGGATGATCTGTTCACTTGGTGAACTGGGAATTTCTGACTCCGTTGTGCCTAAGGAATTTGCAGATGGCATTCAAATCTTGCCGGAAAATGCCGTTCCTGGGGATGAAGTCTTCTCATATCTAGACTTGGATGATGAAATCATCGAACTTTCTATCACACCCAACCGTGCGGATGCCCTTTCTATGCGTGGGGTGGCTCACGAAGTGGCAGCCATCTATGACAAGGCGGTCAACTTTAAAGAATTTACTCTAACAGAAACTGACCAAGCTGCAGCAGATGCTCTTTCTGTGGGCATTGAGACAGACAAGGCGCCTTACTATGCCGCTCGTATCTTGGACAATGTGACTATCGCACCAAGTCCACAATGGTTGCAAAACATTCTTATGAATGAAGGTATCCGTCCAATCAATAACGTAGTGGACGTGACCAACTATATCCTTCTCTACTTTGGTCAACCTATGCACGCCTTTGACTTGGATACCTTTGAAGGGACAGACATCCGTGTGCGTGAAGCGCGTGCTGGTGAAAAATTGGTGACTTTAGATGGTGAAGAACGTGACTTGGACATGAATGACTTAGTTATCACTGTCGCAGACAAGCCAGTAGCCCTTGCAGGTGTCATGGGCGGTCAAGCAACAGAAATCTCTGAGAAATCTAGTCGTGTCGTCCTTGAAGCTGCAGTCTTCAACGGAAAATCAATCCGCAAGACTAGCGGACGTCTCAATCTTCGTTCTGAGTCATCTTCTCGCTTTGAAAAAGGTATCAATGTGGCAACTGTTAACGAAGCCCTTGATGCGGCAGCTAGCATGATGGCAGAACTTTCAGGTGCGACGGTTCGTAAGGGCATCGTTTCAGCGGGTGAACTTGATATCTCTGATGTGGAAGTTTCTTCAACTCTTGCAGACGTTAACCGTGTCCTTGGAACTGAGCTTTCTTATGCTGATGTAGAAGACGTCTTCCGTCGTCTTGGCTTTGGTCTTTCTGGAAATGCAGACAGCTTTACAGTCAGCGTCCCACGTCGCCGTTGGGATATCACCATCGAAGCGGACCTCTTTGAAGAAATCGCTCGTATCTATGGATATGACCGCTTGCCAACCAGCCTTCCAAAAGACGATGGTACAGCTGGTGAATTGACTGCCACACAAAAACTCCGTCGCCAAGTTCGTACGATTGCTGAAGGAGCAGGTTTGACAGAAATCATCACCTATGCTCTAACAACTCCTGAAAAAGCAGTTGAGTTTACGGCTCAACCAAGTAACCTTACTGAACTCATGTGGCCAATGACAGTGGACCGTTCTGTCCTCCGTCAAAATATGGTTTCAGGTATCCTTGATACTGTTGCCTACAACGTGGCTCGTAAGAACAAAAACTTGGCTCTTTACGAGATAGGAAAAGTCTTTGAACAAACAGGCAATCCAAAAGAAGAACTTCCAAATGAAATCAACAGTTTTGCCTTTGCCTTGACAGGATTGGTTGCTGAAAAAGATTTCCAAACAGCAGCAGTTCCAGTTGATTTCTTCTATGCTAAGGGAATCCTTGAAGCCCTCTTTGCTCGTTTGGGACTCCAAGTAACTTATACAGCAACATCTGAAATTGCTAGCCTCCACCCAGGTCGTACAGCTATGATTTCACTCGGTGACCAAGTTCTTGGTTTCCTTGGCCAAGTGCATCCAGTCACTGCCAAGGCCTACGATATTCCAGAAACGTATGTAGCTGAGCTCAACCTTTCAGCCATCGAGGCTGCTCTTCAACCTGCTGCTCCATTTGTGGAAATCACTAAATTCCCAGCAGTTAGCCGTGACGTTGCCCTCCTTCTCAAGGCAGAAGTGACTCACCAAGAAGTTGTAGATGCTATCCAAGTTGCCGGTGTGAAACGTTTGACAGATATCAAACTCTTTGACGTCTTCTCAGGAGAAAAATTGGGACTTGGTATGAAGTCAATGGCTTATAGCTTGACCTTCCAAAATCCAGAAGACAGCTTAACGGACGAAGAAGTCGCACGCTACATGGAAAAAATCCAAGCATCACTTGAAGAAAAAGTCAATGCAGAAGTGCGTTAAACGATAGTAGGATACAAATTCCCCCTCTGGTTTATGAACACTAGAGGGGGAATTTTATATAATCCTCAATGAAAATCAAAAAGCAAACTAGGAAGCTAGCNNGACGAAGTCAGTAACCATATGTCTAAGGTAAGTCGACGCTGACGTGGTTTGAAGAGATTGTCGAAGAGTATAAAATAATTAAAATGTGATTTCTGTAAAAATACATCTATGATCAGAGTTTTGAAAACTTACAATGTCTAAATTTTTAACATAGTAGTGGTTTTTAGGCAATAAAATATGATCTATTGTTGCATTAAAAAGTTTTGGACTTTGGCTATTCCAAGTTCCTCTTTCAAAAGGTGGAAGTGCATTTAATGCGTCCCTATGAGAGCTTATTTTTGCAAGCGCTCCATGACGCATAGTTGCATTAAAATCACCTGCAATAATAGCCTTTGGATATTTTGAAGCCAGTTGATTATGAATGATATTTAAGTCTTGCTTCCAGATTTCCATTAAACCTGGCAGAGGAGGAGCAGTATGCAAAGCAATGATATCTGGTATATTTTGTTTTCTCGAATGTAATAGAATTGTCCCAAACCGTGTTGTATGGAAAGTTTTAGCTTCTGTATAGAAACCATAACTTTTCTTGACAATCACAGTCACAGGAGCTATTCCACTGTCAGTAGGTGGAGAAGTAAAAATATCATAGTTGGCCATAGAAAGTCCAACTTGATGAAACAATAGTTTGATTCTCTGGTTTTCTTGCTCACCTCTGATATTGGTAGCTAGTTCAGGGAATATAGCAATATCGGCATCAAAATGGCTAAAAATTCGCTCAATATGTTGTGCTTCTATTGATTAGCGATGTTCCAAGTTACTAATTTTAAGGTTTTAGTCTTATTTGATGTGGAAGAAAGGGTTTTATCTGTTCCGAATAATAGTAATATGAGCGATAATAAGAGCAAAATGCCAGAGTAAAACCGTATTTGTTTATTTTTCTTGTAAAAAGATAGGGAAAAAAATACGAAACTTAAAATAGGAAGCCATAGTTGCAGTAGCTAAGGGGAAGGCATAAATCTGTGCCAAGATAGGTCTGGTAGATAGCCAAATATTAAGATTAGAAGATGGGAAAAAAGAATAAGCTATGATAGGGATAGCGAAGAGAATGACAGAAAGGGCAGAAAGAAATGTTTTAATCATTGTATGAGTACCTCAATTTGCAATGGTTGCTCGGAGCTAATGTGACTTTGTGACTTTACTTGATTGATATTCTTTTTCTTGTCTTCCTCATAGATTAAGTACAACCCAAGTAAAAAAGTCCAATTTAAGATTGAAATGATTAAAAGGCACAGAAATGCAAGACAATTATACTACAAAAGGCAAACATTTGACAATCGATAGTCGTTGCTTAATCGAACGATGGAAAAAAGAAGGAAAATCAAATAGAGAAATTGCCTCTCTATTTGGAAAAGCTCCTCAAACATCCATACTGAAATCAAGCGTGGGACAGTCCGAAAATGTCTTGGGAAAGGGGGGTAAAGAGCTTTACTCTGCCGACTACGCTCAACAATTTTATGAAAATAATCGCAAGCGCTCGGTCAAGAAATCAAGCTTGACCAAGGAACTAAAGGAAAAGATTCTCCACTATCATAACCAAAAATTTTCGCCTGAAATGATGGTGATGGCTAAGGGCGTTAACGTGGGAATTTCAACCATTTACTATTGGATTCATCATGGAAAATTAGGATTATCAAAACAGGATCTGCTCTATCCTAGAAAAGGAAAAGCGCTTAAGAAACAAGCTAGTTCCAACTTTAAACCCGCTGGTCAATCTATCGAATCATAATTCGCTCATTATACATAGACGTAAAAGAAAGAGGGCTAAGTGATGGAGAATAGTGCTATTGGGAGTAACTGGAAGGATGTCCGATCTCAACTCTTTACAAAAGAGGAAATTCTTGAAAGTGATATGCGAGTGGCTATCATGAGTGAGCTGATTGAGGCTAGGCATGACCAAGGAATCAGCCAGAAAAAGCTGGAAGAATTCAGTGGAGTAAGCCAGCCTGTCATAGCTAGGATGGAAACAGGCAAGACAAGTCCTCAGTTGGATACAGTCTTGAAAGTTTTAGCCAGTTTAGGAAAGACACTAGCAGTCGTCCCCCTCGAACAGGAAAAGAGTTGATTAGAGTAGACTCATACTCAATGAAAATCAAAGAGCAAACTAGGAAACTAGCCGCAGGCTGTACTTGAGTACGGCAAGGCGACGTTGACGCGGTTTGAATTTGATTTTCGAAGAGTATTATAGTCTTTTCTAATAACAAGTCATAGTCACTTATAAGAATTACTAATAACGCGTTTGGCCAGTCTAACGGAAATATAGTTAAAAAACAAGCTACACAAAGGATTTGAGGCATTTGTTTCAAGTCTTTTTCTTTTGTTTAAAACAGAGATATAGTTTCAAACTATATCAAAGCCTAATTTTTTACAATTATACAGATGATTTCTTTTCTGTTAAGATAGTTTCAACAACAAATTTTGGAGGACACATCATGTCAACTACAATCATCGGTTTCCCTCGTTTGGGCGAATTCCGCGAATTAAAATTTACAACTGAAAAATACTTTAGAAAAGAAATCTCAGAAGAAGAACTCTTGGCAGCAGCAAAAGAATTGCGTGCTAAACACTGGAACATCGTCAAAGAAAAAGGAATCACTGAAATTCCATCAAATGACTTTTCTCACTATGACAACTTCCTAGATGCAGCTTTCCTTTTCAACGTGGTACCTGCATCCGTTCAAAACTTGGACTTGTCTGACCTTGAGCGCTACTTCGCTTTGGGTCGTGGTTACCAAGGAGAAAAAGGGGACGTTCGCGCCCTTCCAATGAAGAAATGGTTCAACACCAACTACCACTACATCGTTCCTAAATTTGAAAAAGACACTCAAGTCAAACTTGCAGGTCATAAAATCTTTGATGAGTTCCAAGAAGCTAAAGAACTTGGTCTCAACACTCGTCCAGTCCTTGTAGGTCCATTCACTTTCCTTCAATTGTCAGACTTTGAAGAAGGCGTGAAAGCAGAAGACTTCGTAGACAGCTTAGTGGCTGCTTACCAAGAAGTTTTTGCTAAATTGGCAGAACTTGGTGCGACTCGTATCCAATTGGATGAAGCTGCTCTTGTAAAAGACTTGACAGCTGAAGAAAAAGCTCTCTTCTTGAACCTCTACAACAAACTCTTGGCTGACAAAAAAGGTCTTGAAGTCTTGCTTCAAACTTACTTTGGAGACGTTCGTGACATTTACGCTGACCTTGTGAACTTGCCAGTAGATGCTATCGGTCTTGACTTCGTTGAAGGTAAGAAAACTCTTGAATTGGTTAAAGGTGGCTTCCCAGCTGATAAGATTCTTTATGCAGGTATTGTCAATGGTAAAAACATCTGGCGCAACAATTACGAAAAGAGCTTGGCTGTTCTTGAGCAAATCCCAGCTGAAAACATTGTCTTGACAAGCTCATGCTCACTTCTTCATGTGCCATTTACAACTGCTAATGAAGAATTTGAACCAGCAATCTTGAACCACTTTGCCTTTGCAGTTGAAAAATTGGATGAGATCCGTGATTTGGATGCTATCCGCAATGGTCAAGGTGAAGAAGCACTTGCAGCTAACAAAGAACTCTTTGCGACTGAGCGTGTGGGTGAAAATGCGGAACTTCGTGCGCGTATCGCTGGCTTGACAGACGCAGACTACACTCGTTTGCCAGCCTTTGCAGAACGTGAAGCCATCCAAGAAGAAACTCTAAAGCTTCCAGCTCTTCCAACAACAACGATCGGTTCATTCCCTCAAACTAAGGAAGTTCGTGCCAAACGTTTGGCTTACCGTAAAGGTGAATTGTCTCAAGAAGAGTACGATGCTTTCCTTGCTGAAACAATTGACGAATGGATCAAATGGCAAGAAGATATCGACTTTGATGTCCTTGTTCACGGTGAATTTGAGCGTAATGACATGGTTGAGTACTTCGGCCAAAACTTGTCAGGTTACCTCTTCTCTAAAAATGGTTGGGTACAATCATACGGTATGCGTGGGGTGAAACCACCAATCATCTGGGGTGATGTCACTCGTCTTAACCCTATCACTGTTAAATGGTCTAGCTATGCACAAAGCCGTACAAACAAACCTGTTAAAGGTATGTTGACTGGACCTGTTACCATCCTCAACTGGTCATTCCCACGTGAAGACATCTCTATCAAGGATTCTACTCTTCAAATCGCCCTTGCTATCAAGGATGAAGTGCTTGACCTTGAAGCTGCTGGTGTGAAAATCATCCAAATCGATGAGGCTGCTCTTCGTGAAAAATTGCCACTCCGTCGTAGCGACTGGTATGAAGACTACCTTGACTGGGCAATTCCTGCCTTCCGCTTGGTACACTCAACAGTAGCGCCAGATACACAAATTCACACTCACATGTGTTACTCAGAATTTACAGATATCATCCCAGCTATCGATAACATGGATGCAGACGTTATTTCCTTTGAAGCTAGCCGTTCAAACCTTGAAATCTTGGACGAACTCAAAGCGAAAAACTTCCAAACAGAAGTAGGACCTGGGGTTTACGATATCCACTCACCTCGTGTGCCAAATGAAGGCGAAATCGACCACACAATCGAAGCCATCCTTGCTAAAGTGCCAAGCAAGAAAGTTTGGATCAACCCTGACTGTGGTTTGAAAACACGCGGTATTCCAGAAACAAAAGAAAGCTTGATCCGCCTTGTTGAAGCAGCTAAAGCTGCGCGTGAGAAATTGTAAGATTAGATTTCTCTCCATACAATGGTTGTTCAAAAAGAAATCAACTAGAAAAGGTTATTACATATGTCACGCCAAACACCGTCACTCTCATTTGAAGTGTTCCCTCCAAACCCAGCTGTGGGTAATGATAACATTATTTCTGCTCTTCAAGATATGCAGGAGTTGGCTCCCCACTTTATCAGTGTGACTGCCAGCAATAATAAATTTAATATCAAGGAAACGACGGTTCGTTTGGCTGACTTTATCCAAAATGACTTGGCGATTCCGACTATTGCTCACTTGCCAGCTATCTATTTGACTAAGGACAAGGTTGCTGAAACCATTGCCGACTTGGACAAGGTTGGGGTACAGAAAATATTGGCTCTTCGTGGGGATATTATCCCTGATGTAGAGCCGCAAAAGGATTTTCGCTACGCAACTGACTTAATTGAGTTCATCAAGGAACAAGCCCCTCACTTTGATATTGTCGGAGCTTGCTATCCAGAAGGGCATCCAGATTCGCCAAATCAGATTTCAGATATTCAAAATCTTAAGAAGAAAGTGGATGCAGGCTGTTCGAGCCTCGTAACTCAGCTTTTCTTTGATAATGAGCGCTTCTATGATTTCCAAGACAAGTGCATCTTGGCTGGGATTGATGTTCCCATTCATGCAGGGATTATGCCAATTTTGAATCGAAATCAGGCTCTCCGTCTCTTGAAGACTTGTGAGAATATCCATCTTCCACGCAAATTTAAAGCTATCTTAGACAAGTATGAGCATGACCCTGAGTCGCTCAGAGCAGCAGGACTTGCCTATGCAGTGGATCAAATCGTGGACTTGGTAACTCAGGATGTTGCAGGTGTGCATCTCTACACAATGAACAATGCGGATACAGCAAAATACATTCATCAAGCAACCCATGCCTTGTTTAATCACCAGTCTCTAGGATAATAAAAAGTAAACCATTCTTCTCAGGTGAGGGGAATGGTTCCTTTTTAATGGTAAAGACCGCACTTTTTAAGAAAAATATGATAAAATAGACTCTGTACGTACTTGATACAAAGATGAGGGTATTTAGGTTGTAGAAGTTTGTTTAAAGTTGATTATTTTTTAAACAAAATCTAATAATGTGTGTCTCAAAAAACACGAACAGAGTGAGTATTTAAAAGATATTTCACGCTATCGTGGTATCTTAGATGATAACAATATTATTATCTAAGACGGGATTTTTGAGAGTAAAATAGTTCGGGAAACTATTTTAGCCTGAGCATAGAAATGAGAAGGCGAAGTAATTAAAAATTACCATTGAAATTCCATTGGATTTCTAAAATCATCCACTGGATAATTTTACCTCCCGTCCGCACTATTTCAGGGAAATATCAAAAAGATACTTAATTGAATTTTGGCCTCATTTCTTAGGAAAAAAGATAAGCTTACTAGCACTCATCGAGTGCGGCGTCACCTTCCTATTTTTCTACAGAAATATTCGGCAAGCCGAACCGTCCAAAATATATTGAGTAACTGAACACGCCTACAACTCTGTGGAAAAAGATAAATCTACCTAGGAGCATTCGCTCCGTCGTTCGATTTCCTATTTTCCTTTGAGTTGCTTAACGGCTTAGTATCTTGAGTAATTGAACACGGGCTAAATCCCTAGTGAAAAAGATAGATTTCTTGGTGCGCATCGCACACTGCGTCAATCTCCTATTTTCATACGGGATTCTTCACGCCCTTAGTATCTTGATCTTTGTAGGCAAGGCGTATAATTTCATCAATCCAAAGGGGATTAAAATGACAAAACAAGTGTTTCAAACGACTTTTGCGGGTCGTGAGTTAATTGTAGAGACTGGTCAGGTTGCTAAGCAAGCAAATGGCGCAGTTGTTGTGCGTTACGGTGAGTCAACTGTCTTGACTGCTGCCGTTATGTCTAAGAAAATGGCAACTGGGGATTTCTTCCCTCTTCAAGTCAACTACGAAGAAAAAATGTATGCGGCTGGGAAGTTTCCTGGTGGCTTTATGAAACGTGAGGGACGTCCTTCAACAGATGCGACTTTGACAGCGCGTTTGATTGACCGTCCAATCCGTCCAATGTTTGCGGAAGGTTTCCGTAATGAAGTACAGGTCATCAACACCGTGCTTTCTTATGATGAAAATGCTTCTGCACCTATGGCAGCTATGTTTGGTTCATCCTTGGCACTTTCCATTTCAGATATTCCATTTGACGGCCCAATCGCTGGGGTACAAGTAGGATATGTAGATGGCCAAATCATTATCAACCCAAGTCAAGAACAAGCAGAGCAATCGCTTCTTGAATTGACAGTAGCTGGTACCAAACACGCCATCAACATGGTAGAGTCTGGTGCTAAAGAATTGTCAGAAGAAATCATGTTGGAAGCTCTCCTTAAAGGGCACGAAGCAGTCAAAGAATTGATTGCCTTCCAAGAAGAAATCGTTGCAGCTGTCGGTAAGGAAAAAGCAGAAGTAGAATTGCTTCATGTGGACGCTGACTTGCAAGCTGAAATTATCGCAGCCTACAACAGCGACCTCCAAAAAGCTGTCCAAGTAGAAGAAAAATTGGCTCGTGAAGCTGCAACTCAAGCAGTCAAAGACCAAGTAACTGCTGTTTACGAAGAAAAATATGCGGACCATGAAGAATTTGACCGTATCATGCGTGATGTGGCTGAAATCTTGGAACAAATGGAACACGCTGAAGTGCGCCGTTTGATCACAGAAGACAAGGTTCGTCCTGACGGTCGTAAGGTCGATGAAATCCGTCCTTTGGATGCGGTTGTTGACTTCCTTCCTCGTGTACACGGTTCTGGTCTCTTCACTCGTGGACAAACTCAGGCTCTTTCAGTCTTGACCTTGGCCCCAATGGGTGAAACTCAAATCATTGATGGTTTGGACCCTGAGTACAAGAAACGCTTTATGCACCACTATAACTTCCCTCAATACTCTGTAGGGGAAACTGGACGCTACGGTGCACCTGGTCGTCGTGAAATCGGTCACGGTGCTCTTGGTGAGCGTGCCCTTGCTCAAGTCTTGCCAAGCTTGGAAGAATTCCCATACGCTATCCGTCTAGTAGCAGAAGTTTTGGAATCAAATGGTTCTTCATCTCAAGCTTCTATCTGTGCGGGAACTCTTGCCCTTATGGCTGGTGGTGTGCCAATCAAGGCACCAGTAGCAGGGATTGCCATGGGACTTATCTCAGATGGAAATAACTACACAGTATTGACAGATATCCAAGGTTTGGAAGATCACTTTGGAGACATGGACTTTAAGGTTGCTGGTACTCGTGATGGGATTACAGCCCTTCAAATGGACATCAAGATCCAAGGGATCACTGCAGAAATTTTGACGGAAGCTCTTGCCCAAGCCAAGAAAGCGCGTTTTGAAATCCTTGATGTGATTGAAGCAACCATTCCAGAAGTTCGTCCAGAATTGGCTCCAACTGCTCCGAAAATTGATACCATCAAGATTGATGTGGACAAGATCAAGATTGTCATCGGTAAGGGTGGAGAAACCATCGACAAGATTATCGCTGAAACAGGCGTTAAGATTGATATCGACGAAGAAGGAAATGTGTCTATCTACTCTAGCGACCAAGATGCTATTAACCGTGCTAAAGAAATTATTGCTGGTTTGGTCCGTGAAGCCAAAGTAGATGAAGTTTACCGTGCTAAAGTCGTTCGTATCGAGAAATTTGGTGCCTTTGTTAACCTCTTTGATAAGACAGATGCCCTTGTTCATATCTCTGAGATGGCTTGGACGCGTACCAATAATGTCGAAGACTTGGTAGCAATCGGGGATGAAGTTGATGTTAAGGTTATCAAGATTGATGAAAAAGGACGTGTGGATGCTTCTATGAAAGCCCTTCTTCCTCGTCCTCCAAAACCTGAACGTGATGAAAAAGGTGAAAAATCAGAGCGTCCTCACCGCCCACGTCATCACAAGGATCACAAACCTAAGAAAGAATTTACAGAAACACCAAAAGATTCAGAATAAGAAAAGGAGAAATGTATGGGATGGTGGCGCGAAACCATTGATATCGTAAAAGAAAATGATCCAGCGGCCCGCACCACTTTGGAGGTTTTGCTGACTTATCCAGGTGTCAAGGCCTTGGCGGCCCACCGTCTCTCGCATTTTCTCTGGAAGCATGGCTTTAAGCTCTTAGCTCGTATGCATAGTCAGTTTTGGCGCTTTTGGACTCAGATTGAGATTCATCCAGGAGCTCAGATCGATTCAGGTGTCTTTATCGACCATGGTTCTGGTCTGGTGATTGGAGAGACAGCGATTGTTGAAAAAGGTGTTATGCTTTACCACGGAGTAACTCTTGGTGGGACAGGAAAAGACTGTGGCAAACGCCATCCGACCGTTCGTCAGGGTGCCCTTATATCAGCACATGCCCAAGTTATCGGACCAGTGGAAATCGGTGAAAATGCCAAGGTCGGTGCTGCAGCAGTTGTCGTAGCAGATGTACCTAGTGATGTGACGGTTGTCGGTATTCCGGCCAAGATTGTCCGTCTTCATGGTAAGAAAGATGAGCCTGTTATTCACGAAGTCGAAGAAAAACGAGAGTATTATGTCAATAAACTCGAGCAGGCTAAAGAAGCAAGTCACAGATCGTCTGGTTTGTAGAGGATACCTATATGATTCAAGCAAGAAACAAGTTAAGCCAAGAGGAGTTATCTGAGGCGAAAAAACTAATTAACTGTTGCCAAAACTATGACGGTACCTATCGTGATCCCTATCTCTCTAACATGCTTAATTTTGACCCAAACATGCCCGCCTTTTTCCTTTATTATGAAAAAGGCGAACTTGTTGGTCTCTTAACTGTCTATGCTGATGACCAAGATGTAGAAGTGACGATACTGGTTCATCCAGATCGTCGCTGTCAGGGAATTGCGCGTGCATTGTTTACTAGTTTTGAGAGAGAAACAGCCTCTTTTCCGATTCATTCAGTTACTTTTCAGACAGAGCGTGTTTTTCTAGATCGCCATCCTGATTTTGTCAGCAACTGGGGATTGGTCGAGGACGAGGATACAGAAACTTGGTTAGGTAAGGATAGAAAACCTTATCCGTTAGCAACCATTTCCCATCTTGAAGTTTTGTTAGCAGATAGTTCGTATCAGGATCAAATTAGTCAGTTAAAATTTCAGGCATTTTCAGAGGAACATGAATCGAGAGAAGTTGTGGATAGATATGTCTCTGAAGCTCTGAAAGATCCAGAAAGTCGCTTATATATTTTATTAAAAGACGGTCAGGTTATTGGGACTTGCACGGTTGATTTATCGAGCGATACGAATTACTTCTACGGTTTAGCAATATCTGAACCTGAACATGGAAAAGGCTATGGAAGCTACTTAGCAAAATCCATCGTTAACCAACTAATTGAGCAAAATGACAAGGAATTTCAGATTGCAGTAGAGGATAGCAACGTAGGTGCCAAGCGCTTGTATGAAAAAATTGGCTTTGTCAAACAGACTCAGGTGGTTTATCTGAATGAGAAAGGAGCAAGGGATTCCGAAGTGTAGAGACATTCGGACTGAAATTCAATTGAACTCTTAGTAATGAAACTAATTGTTCTTGGATTTTGGATTTCCTGACTATGATTTATGATTAAAATCTATGACACCATGTCTCGTGATTTGCGAGAATTTGTCCCGATTGAGGACGGTAAGGTCAAGATGTATGTTTGTGGGCCAACGGTGTACAACTATATCCACGTGGGGAATGCCCGTTCGACGGTAGCTTTTGATACCATTCGACGTTACTTTGAGTACCGTGGTTATGAGGTTGCCTATATTTCCAATTTTACGGATGTGGATGATAAGATTATCAACCGTGCCAAGGAAGAGGGCATCACGTCTCAGGAAGTTGCGGACAAGTACATCGCTGCCTTTCGTGAGGATGTGACAGCCTTGGGCGTCAAACCTGCGACCCGCCATCCGCGTGTGGTGGAGTTTATGGCTGACATCATCCGCTTTGTGGAAGATTTGATTGGAAAAGGCTTTGCCTACGAGAGTCAAGGAGATGTCTATTTCCGTGTGGAAAAATCTCACAACTATGCTAAGTTGGCCAATAAAACCTTGGAAGACTTGGAGCTGGGTGCTTCAGGTCGTACCGATGAAGAAACGGCTCGCAAGGAAAATCCTGTAGACTTTGCCCTATGGAAATCTGCCAAACCAGGCGAGATTTCTTGGGACAGTCCTTGGGGACCTGGTCGTCCGGGCTGGCATATCGAGTGTTCGGTTATGTCAACAGAGATTTTGGGCGATACTATTGATATTCACGGTGGTGGAGCTGACCTAGAGTTTCCTCACCACACCAATGAAATTGCCCAATCTGAAGCTAAAACAGGCAAGACTTTTGCTAACTACTGGATGCACAATGGCTTTGTCAATATCGATAATGTCAAGATGTCTAAATCTTTGGGCAACTTTATCACCGTCCATGATGCCCTTAAAACCCTTGATGGCCAAGTCCTTCGATTCTTCTTTGCGACTCAACACTATCGCAAGCCTATCAACTTTACGGAAAAGGCAGTGCGGGATGCAGAGACAAATCTCAAGTATTTAAAGAACACTTACGAGCAACCATTTACAGGAAATGTGGACACCCAAGAGTTGCAAGATTTTAAAGATAAGTTTGTAGCGGTTATGGATGAGGATTTCAACTCTGCCAACGGTATTACAGTAGTTTTTGAAATGGCCAAATGGATCAACTCAGGCAACTATAATGCAAGTGTTAAGAAAGCTCTTGCAGATATGTTGGAAGTCTTTGGAATTGTCTTTGTTGAGGAGGTTTTGGATGCAGAAATTGAAGCCTTGATCCAAAAACGCCAAGAAGCGCGTGCCAATCGTGACTTTGCCACGGCAGACCAGATCCGTGACCAATTGGCTACTCAAGGAATTAAACTCCTTGACACCAAAGATGGAGTGAGGTGGACACGTGATTGATGTCAATCTCATTAACGGGATTGCGCTAGCCTTTGAGGGAGATGCGGTGTATTCTATGTATATTCGTCGTCACCTCATCCTCAAAGGCATGACCAAACCCAATAAACTCCACCAAGAAGCGACCAAGTATGTATCAGCCAAGGCTCAGGCACACTTGATTTCCCTTATGTTAGAGGAGCAGGTCTTAACAGAAAAAGAAGAAGAAATATACAAACGTGGTCGCAATACCAATAGTCACACCAAGGCCAAAAATGCTGATGTGGTGACTTACCGTATGTCCACAGGTTTTGAAGCCGTCATGGGCTATCTCCATATGACTGATAATCTAGAACGTCTTGAGAGCTTGATTTCGTGGTGTATCCAAAAAGTGGAGGACTAGGACATGATTGCAAAAGAACTACAAGACTGGTTTCCTGAAGCTCAGATTTCAGACCAACCAGTAGAGAAAGAGGGCTATCTCACTCTCCCTTTAGCTTCTCAGCAGTGGATTTTGCTGGATGAAGCTGGGCTTAGCGAGCGTGAAAAGCAGTTGGTTGCTCTTTTGACCCAGCAGGAGCAGGCTCGTTCGCTCAATCCTTGGTATTCTTTTTTGATTGAGGGGAAGGGACAGGCACCACAAACTTTTAAAAAGATTCAGTTGGTTTATTGTCATCTTTCCTATTTTCAGCAGGAAAATCTAGCTTCTTGGCTGGATATGATGCGGACCCTTTTTCCTAACTGTCAGACAGTGCTTCAGGTTGGAGCTCAGGATTATGTTTTCGTGCTTCAGCAAGACAAATACACCTCTGTACGAGCTATTTTAAGTGATACGATTGAAGCGGTTGAGTATGACTTTGGACTTCGTCTGTCAATCATGTTGGGTCAGGTTTGGTCTCAGACAGGCCATCAAGCCCTATCAGACTTGATTAAAGCAGAGCGAGATTTGTTTAAGACTTGGTGGCGTCAGGGTCACCAAGGTGTTCATACCTTTTCACAACTCTATCTTTGGAGTATGGGAGAAAGAATTGTGGACCTGAGAGTCATTAAAGAATGCTTGCACCAGATGATTTTGGATCAAGATCAGATTCAGGAAATCATTCTCTCCCTTTGGGAAAATAGTGCTGTCCTAACAAAAACAGCCCAGCAACTCTATCTGCACCGCAATTCTCTCCAATACAAGATTGATAAATGGGAAGAGTTGACAGGGCTTCAGTTGAAAGAGTTGACCGACCTGACCCTGTGTTATCAATTGATTTTAGGTTCTTTGTCAACTATAGTTGGTTTGTAAAGAAGTTAATATTTGGAGAAGAGGATTGCCATCTTCTCCATTTTTATGTGCAGAGTTATAGTGGATTGATGCTGGGAAAGTACACTGTGACTGCTAAAACATTCTTAGAAGTTGCTTTGATTCTCCAAATCTATTTATGTAAATTTTATGTTATTTTACTATAGTTGTTTGATTTTTGTTTAGTATTAGAAGATTAAAAATCAATGAATAAATCTACCAGCAGATGATTCAAAACGTCCTTTTGAAGCTCTAGGTAAAGCAAAGTTGACGTAGTTTGAAGAGGTCTTTCATAGTGGGAACATCCAATTTTGGTGTGTTTAGTTATGGAGTTTTTCCTAGTGATACTTATATCTAGACACAAAACTATAGCTTGAGAGCTAGTCATTTTCAGATAAGATTTAACTTTTCCTAATACTGGGTTTTGTTTGCTTTTCAGAGTCCTTTTCTACTAGAAACTGGAATGTATCCTATTTATAGTAGTAATCGCTAGAAATATGGTAGAATCAAAAAAGAATCAGCTGCTTTTTTATGTAAATTTCAACCTGTGAAGTCTAAAAATTTTTAACTTTCTCCTTTCTTTTCCGAATAAATAGATAGTAGCAGTGAATCTAGTAAACCTAGATTTAATACTCTTCGAAAATCTCTTCAAACCACGTCAACGTCGCCTTGCCGTATATATGTGACTGACTTCGTCAGTCTTATCTGCAACCTCAAAACAGTGTTTTGAGCAACCTGCGGCTAGTTTCCTAGTTTGCTCTTTGATTTTCACTGAGTATAAAACTGTGGTATAATAAAAGGAGGAAAAGGATGATTCTCAGACATCCGGGCATCAGCCCAACTAATGATTTGGTTGCTAAGAAAATCTTTAGCAATCCAGAAATCACTTGTCAATTTATTCGCGATATGCTGGACTTGCCAGCCAAAAATGTGACCATTTTGGAGGGAAGTAACATTCATGTCTTGCCTTCCCTGCCCTACTCAGCGCAGGATTTCTATACCAGTATAGATGTCTTGGCGGAGTTGGATAATGGGACGCAAGTAATTATTGAGATTCAGGTGCATCATCAGAATTTTTTCATCAATCGCCTGTGGGCTTACCTATGTAGTCAGGTCAATCAAAATCTTGAAAAAATTCGCCAACGAGAAGGTGATACACACCAGAGTTACAAACACATCGCACCAGTTTACGCAATCGCAATTGTAGATAGCAACTACTTCTCGGACGATTTGGCTTTTCACAGCTTTAGTATGCGAGAAGATACGACAGGTGAGGTTTTAACTATCACCAATAACGGACAAGAAAACCATCTGGTCAAGATGGCGTTCTTGGAATTAAAAAAATATAGAGCAACCAGCAAAGACGAGGTTCGCAAGCCGTGGTTGGAGTTTTTCGGGAATAAACCCTTTACCCAACAACCTGAGCGAGCTATCAGCCAAGCAGATCAACTGTTGGACTACAAGAGCTGGTCCGAGGAGGACAGGAAAATGTTTAGTCAACTACGTATGCGAGAAGAACAAGCCTTGTTGGCACAGGACTATGCCTTGGAAACAGCTAGGGCGGAAGGTATCGAACAAGGTTTAGAGCGTGGACTTGAACGTGGCCGTGCAGAGGGTATTGAAAAAGGGCGAGAAGAAGGTCTTGAACGGGGACTGGAGCGTGGGAAAGTTGAAGGAAGTTTGTCTATGCTACTAAATTTAGTCCATCAAGGTCTTCTGACACCTGAAGTTGCCAGTCAGCAACTGGGTATGACTATCGCTGAGTTTGAGGCGCTTTTGTAAGTTAGGGGATGTATCTAGCTTTTCTCTTAAAATCTTATCAGAGTGCTAGGAAACTTACATTATATTTCACGATTTTCAGCAGAATGGTTCTGCTGATTTTATATAGAAAAAATGGCGGATTTTATCTTTCTATAGATAGGGTCTGTTTTTTATTATGTGACTTTCAGTCTGTCTCGCTCCGTTAGGTGCGAGACAAAAAAACCACCCGCTATGCGGGTGCGCGTCGAAGGTTATACCCAAAAAACTCCGAACGCGATACAATAAAGGTGTTCAAGCCAATTGTAAAGCGAAAGGAGAAAAATATGGCACAAAAGGCTCATAGTTTATCGCACACAAAGTGGCACTGTAAGTATCACATTGTGTTCACCCCTAAGTATAGACGAAAAGTCATCTATAATCAATATCGAAGTAGTTTAGGCGAAATATTTCATCGCTTGTGTAGTTATAAAGGAGTTGAAATTATTGAGGGTCACTTAATGCCAGACCATGTACACATGTTAGTAAGTATTCCACCAAGGATAAGTGTTTCGAGTTTCATGGGTTATTTAAAAGGAAAAAGTGCACTCATGATGTTTGACAAACACGCCAATCTCAAGTACAAGTTTGGGAATCGGCATTTCTGGGCGGAAGGTTATTATGTGAGTACGGTGGGACTCAATGAAGCCACAATTAAGAAATATATTCAAGAGCAGGAAAAGCATGATATAGCACTAGATAAATTAAGTGTAAAAGAGTATGAGGATCCCTTTAGGGATAGTGGTGAGTAATACTAAAGCCTCTTTGAGAGGTAAGTGACGAGTCAAGAGCAGTAAGGCTTGAACAAAGTGAAAGCCAGCGTCTTTAGGCGCTGGCTGGTAATTTGGGCTTATAGCCCTGGGACAAACCACCCGTTTGACGGGTGGTCATGATTTATATTAAATTTAAAATATTATCCATAATAAGGTTGATAGATAAGGGTGTGCATATATATATATAATCGCGAGAAAATGCTATTATATCGGCTTTTTTGTTACTTTTTTAACGTCTCCACGAGACTGCTAAAAACTTCGCGTTTTGCTGTTCAAATTTGCGAAAATAGGATATAATAATACTATCTCGGAATTTGTCTTTTGACAAGTGTGGGAATAAAAAGAAACATATCCTTTCTTTAAATACCTAAAATATTTAAGGGGGGGGTATTTTTTGGTACCTCCAGAAAGGAAAAACGAGAGGTAAGATAATGAGAAAATCATATCGTGATGATAATGGTGAAAAAATTTACCGTTACTCAATAAGGAAATATCATTTTGGGGCTGCTAGTGTTGCGGTGGCGGCTCTGATGTTCTTTGCGAATGGGGTGCAAGCGCAGGCCCCTGCAGTGTCTCCAGTAACAGCTAGTGATGTAGTTGCTGGACCTTCTGGAAATTCAGATGGGGATCCACAGGATTCAGATGAGGAGAGTCCTGAGAAAACGGCAGTAGTTGAACAGCCAGTTGAGCTCAAATCAGCAGGAGAATCTAGCGCTCCAGAAGCTAAAACTGAAGAAGGAAGTCAAGAAGAATCAGAAGCTGAAGTTAAAAGTCCTCAGCCCGAGACTAAGATAGATGAGAACGCAGAAGTTCCTCAAGTGACGAAGGAAAAGGATCAGGAAGTATCAGCGCCAGTAGCTGACACAAGTGCAGCCAAATCGACACAAAGCACCCTAGAAGCTTTGTTGGCAAATCTGACCTTAGACTCTATGAAGGCTCTCCACACTGAAGTGGAAGAAGGTCTCGCAAAGGCTAAGGCGGTCTTAGAGAATCCAAAAGCGACACAAGCACAGGTTGATGAGCAAGTCAAACTCATGGAAGACCTGACTCGTCGGGTCAAGGAAGCTTTGTCACCTCAAGTTTCAACTCCTCCAGTCTTAGAAAAAGCAGGTCTGACAAACACTAGGCTGGCTACTCCAGAGGGGACTGTACTAACTCCAAAGGAAGCTGTTACAAAAGTCCTAGAGAAGAATCCTGTAGCATCAACTAATGGAGAAGTTAGGACTCCATCAACTAAACTTTCAAAGTCAGAAGTTAGTGATAATCAGAACAAAGAAAAATTGAAAACGATTTCAAAGGATTTATCTGCCTATCTGATACAGGCAAATGAAATCACACGTCCTGAGACCAAGAAACTTTTAGAAGGAGTGGAAGAAATTGTTAAATCAATTGAAGCTAGTGTATTACAACCTCAGTTAACACCAGCTGAAATTGAAGAACTCCTCAAAAAAGGAAAGCAAGCTGAGAAGAAACTTGCCTTAGCACTTACTCGTGAAAAATCAGGAAAACGTGATTTGCGAAATAGCAAACCCATGAAATCAGGGTCAGACTTTAGAGCTAATCCGACTGGTCTTAATACAAAAAGGGCGTATATTGTTCAAAATGGTGATGGTTCAGACTTGCCTGCTGAGACTTATTTGTATGCGATGAGAAGAGGCACTCAAGATAAATTATATTCACATGATGATGAAAAACCTGTAGAAGAAGCTTTGAAAGAGGCTAAGATAACAGTAAAAAAAGACCCTAAAGTTGATGGCGATTATATTTGGACTGTTACTTTCAATACTCATAATCACAATCACCAACATGCTCTATATTGGTTTACATTGCCTAAAGGACACACTATGGGTGAAACTCTTGGTGTTACAAGACAAAAGACAGGCAGTAGGTCACTTGGCGGTTTCAATTTAGATACAGGATGGCGGAACAAAATAAAGGAGCATTTAGAAGCTACGGAAGCGGATTATGGAGATGCTAAACATCATCATTTTACTGACGCTTTTGATAGTGTGACAGATGTAACGGATAGCAATTTTATTATCGGATCTACTGGTAGAGTTCAAACAACACCAGACGACTCTAGATCTTCGAATGCTTATTACTATTTAGGGCCTGCTTTTCACAAAGGTAGACGTACTGCTGATTGGAGTACAGCAATTTCTGATGGTGTAAAAGATAAAGCGAAAAGAAATTTAGACGGATTAAAAGAAAATACTGACCAATTATATTATTTAAAATATGATGGATCGGGTATTGTAACAATTTCTTATAAAACTCACACAGATAACAAATATGCACCACTTTATTATGCTGCAGGAATGAGGTCATATGAATATTCTTCTGGATTGCAATACTTCATGGCGAGAGGTTTACAAGAAAAGCCGAATGCTCCGACAGTTGCACCTAATAATGATGGAACCGTGACAGTAACTCCTTATCTTGATAAGGATAAAAATAAAAACGTGGACAAGGTAGAACTTTCTTATACGAATAATAGAAAAGAAAAGAAAACGGTAACTTTAGAACGCAACCCTAAAGACGGAACGTGGACTAGTAGTGGGAATGGTGCGGATGGAATTCAAATCGATGGAGATTCATTCTCATTAAAAGCAGGAAAAGTTCAAGTTGGAACAGAGGTTACAGCGAAATCTTACTTCGGAAATAGTGATGCTAGTGATGAACGTACACAAACAATTCGTCAGCGTACTGCAACGCCAACCGTTACTGCTAATAATGATGGTTCTGTGACAGTAACTCCTAGCGGAAATGCTGACTATTTAACTGTTAAGTATATTGAAGAATCTAATAATCAGAAGACGGAAATTACTGCTAATAAGCAAGGTTCTACCTGGACAGTGACAGGTGGAACAAATATTACAATTGATAAAAGTAAAGGGACGGTGACTATTCCGGCAAATAGTGTTGTAGATAATAGTATAGTAGAAGCCCAAGCTCAAGCAAAAGCTGTAGATGAGTTTATGAGTGATAAGGCTACTGCTACAGCAAAGAATGAAGATAGAACTCCACCAACAATTAGTGTTAAAGATGGAACTACATGGAAACAAGGGAACTCAAATGGAGAGTTGACTTTATTAGCCGATCAAGTAAAGGGTGAAATTAAGTTAAATGTTAAAATTGAAGATAATCAAGGTGGAAGTGGTTTTGGTGAGTTCAGTGTAGTCGGAGATAACAAAACTGTTGATTATAGTATTAGCGGTGGAAGCTATAATGGAGGTTCAACAATATTCTCAGCTTTCGGTAAAGATTCAGACGCTACAGCATTACTTACATTAAGATTAAATAAAAAAACTAATGGAGAATATGATTATCCGTCAACAGGTTTTACAGTTACAATAAAAGCTAGAGACAATAGTCCACGACAAAACTGGACTACTGAAAGTTCAACACCGAAATTATTAAAAGTTATAGTTAAACCGAGAGATGTAGTATCTCCAACTGTGAAGTTAAAAAATCCAACAGATAGTAATAAAGAATCAGTTTTATCAGATAGTGAACAAAATGCACCGGTAGTAACTGTTTTTAGAGGTGCTAAATTTGATGTACCTTTAAAGGTTTCAGATAATGGAGAAAATGGGACTGTTAATCTGAAAGCTGAAAGTGGATTGCCGAAAGGGGTTAGTCTCCAAGGTGATCCTGTTGTTAAGAAAACAGGAGCGACAGAAGGGCATGAAGCAACTGTTAATATTAGTGGAAAGGTTGCTGCGGATGCTTCTCTTGGTGAGCATGTTGTGACATTAAAAGTTTCAGACGATGGGACAGGAAGTGTAGATAAAGGGAATAAAGCTACTCTTAAATTCAAGGTGAAAGTAGTCGATTTAGAATTTGAAAATAGAGGTACAGAAGTTAATGCTACTACTCGTGCGGATGTCTTAGGTTTGGGTGAAAATAGTGTAGATCCAAATAATTATTTAAGAACAACAGATGGAGAAAATGTTCATAATGATAGTTATTTCCCTAGTGGCATGAAATTCCGTTATTTAAACGGTAAAAATCTTAGTGAAACAGTTTCTTTTGATAAGATTGGTAAACACTCGGTTAAGGCTAGAGCGTATTTCCCTGATGATCCTAGGGCTAAAGAATTACCAACGAACCCAAATGATCTAACAGGTGATACTAGCCAAGTAGCAGGAAGAGGTTACTTGGAAAGGACGATTGAATTTAACGTTCGTCCAAATGCTCCAACATTAACGGATGCACAATTCTATGGTACAGCAGGGAGAAGACCAGATGTAACTGTAAGTGGTCTTCCTACTGATTCACAACTTCAAAATGGAGCAAGTGTAACGGTTGAACTTTATCAAGGTGATAGAAAAGTAGCTAGTAAGATTGTTTCAGAGAGAAATGGTTCAACAACGTTTTCTGATAGAGATTTTTCTGAAGATTTGACAGAAGGGCAACAAGTTCATGCAGTTGTAAAAGTAGTAGGAAATTCAAATTCTTATACAGTAAATTCGAATAATAGTAATAGTGCTACGGTAACTGGAAGAGTTGCGCTTAATAATCTAGCTGAAGGTAAAAAAATCGTACAAGTACAAGATTTGAATAGAAACGGTGTACTATCAGAAGCTGAAAAAAATGCGATTAAAAATGCAATCTTGGAAGCAAATAAAAATGGTGTACTACAAGGTAAGAGTGTTAATGATATTAATATTTCAGCAACAGGTTTAATCACAGCGGTTGTAAGAGATAACAAAGTGGCAGAACTGCAAATTGATCCTAAGACAGGTGTGGTTACAAGATTTGCACATATTCGTGATGATTATAATATCTCATTCCCTAGTGGTACTAATGGTAAAATACGTCCAACAGATCCTGGATTTGAATGGAGTGCAGATGGTAAGAGTTTAATTTATAAATTTGATGCAACAGCAGGTGATAGGAATGCTATCATTAACACAAACGACATTTTGAAAAAACTTACAGCAACTCCAAAAACTAATAAAGCTACTGGACAACCTTCATTAGCAGTAGTACATGGTACTGATAAAGCTAATGGAGAAGGCAACAGAGATAATTATCGCCGTGATGGAAGCACAGGGTATTTCTATCACAACAATAGTAGCGTTAATATGCTAGATATAGTTGATCCATCGAATTATGGAGGAAATGTACAAGTTGATAATACAGCTAATAAACTTGTGGCAGTTAACAGAAAAGATATCAATAATGGAAATATTGTAGGAACTACTTTAGGTAGTGATACAATTTCTGCTGCAAATGGTGCACAGGCTATCACTTTCAATAATGTTGTTAAAAAGGCAGATGGTAAGTCACTAATTGTAAAACAACAATTATATCTAATGCCGAAATATACAAGTGATCAGTTGTTAAAAGATCGTGGTACAACAAATGCAGATAATACGAATGTGATTAATGTGTATTTTGTGCCAGTAGATCCAACTAAGCCAGATGTAACTCGTTCGACTACGAATAATTTATCAACTACAAGTGCTCAAGCAAATCGTTTAGCTGAAAATACATCATTCAAGAACCTAGCCAAAGTAACAGATAACTACGACAAAGATGATGCGACGAATGCTACTACTAATACTACTACTAATACTGTTCGTAGCAAATTAAATATGTGGGTTAAAACGGGTAACACTAAAACGCTCATTGTAGAAAATGGAGTTGAAAAAACAGATGTCATTACACGTCTGAAAAAAGAAGTTAACCCGGCGACTTATGAAGTATTTGCAAAAACAACAGATGCTTCTGGTAATAAGAGTCACGGAGATAATAGCGATGGTCAAAGTCTTGGTTTCTTTAGAGTTGGATATAACCTAGTTGCACGTCAGACAATTAATGTTGTACGTGGGGAAAGTATTTCTGCAGGTGACTTGAAGACATTTATTCAAGTTCGAGAGGGTAATACGCTTCAAGATTTACCACAAGGTGCAACTGTCACAGCTGCTCTCGAAACTAACAGTATAAGAAATGGAAAAGAAGAGACAAAAACGGTAGAAGCGACTGTTAATTTCGGAGAAAATAGAACTCAAAAAGTTACTTTAACTTATAAAGTTTTAAATACATTCCCAATTGCTCGTACGCTTTATGATTTTAAAAATCCAGATACAGCACGTAGTGGAGGTTCATCTGTATATTATCATAATGGAGGAACTATTCCTGATGGAATGACTTGGATTTATAAAGGAAGTGATAATGTTGAGAAAAGAGGAGATGATTTTTCAACGGCTCTTTCAAAAGATTCAGTAGGTTCAACAAGTTATACATTTGGTGGTAAGTATAACTATGGTCGTTTTACAAATAGTCCAACAACAGGTAATCTAGAATATACAGAGCGAGTTGTTCATAAAGTGTTTGACATTACTGATAGTAATGGAGTTACAGTGGATAAGGGAGCGGCTCTAACTGTTAATCAAGCTGAGGCTGCAGTCAAAAAAGTTGATGGCTCAGATCCGTTGCCAGAAGGAACAACTTATGAATGGGTAGGAAGTACAGATACAAATACACCGGGAGTAAGAACTTATAAAGTAAGAGTAACGTTACCAGCATCTCAATCAGGAACTGAAGCACAACCAGCCGCAACACAAGCAAAATCTTCTAAGACAATTAATGTAACGGTTAGGGTTAAGCCAACAGCTCCAACGGTAACTCCAAACAATAACGGAGATGTAACAGTAACACCAGCGAATGAAACAACTGTCGATAAATTGGAAGTGATATACACTCCAGCGGACACAAATCACTTGCAAGAAAATGGAACTGTAACAAAAACTGCGCATGAAGCTACAAAGATTGTTGCTAGTAAAGGTGCTAACAATAAATGGATGATTACGCAAGGTAAAAAAGACGGCGTTACTATAAATGGCGATACTGGTGCAATTACACTGAAAGATTATATCGTTAAAGATAGAACAAGTGTGAGTTCAACTGATTCAGCACAAGATGTTTTAAGTAATCGTAATCAAGCGGATGCTAATAATGGCGAACAAGATAATCCAACTATCGGTTTAAACAATACGCTTGTAGGTGTTGGAAAAACATTTGATTTTTCTCTTGGGTTATCAGATGATGGTGTAGGTGTAGACGATTCAAATATCAAGGTTACTTTACCAACAGGAGCAACTGGTCTAACTTACGATTCAGCTAAAAAATCAATCAAAGGAACACTAAACACCGTTACTAAACAAGAAGTTAAAGTAACAGTCCTAGATAAGAATGGGAATAAAGCTGAGAAAACAATCTCTATAGCTGCTGTGAAGCCTAAACCGATTTATGCGATTAAAGATAGTGCTATTCCAAATGTAGCCACTGCAAGTAAGTTTGTGGAAGTTCCTACAGGGGTAACAAATCCAAGTGTTGCTTGGAAGGATGGCCAACCAACAACAACGACAGTAGAAACTACGCATAAAACCGTAACAGTGAGTGCGCAAGGTTATACTTCGACAGAGGTAGAGGTTCCGGTAACGGTATATCCAAAAGTAACTTATCGTAAGGTAGGCGGAACAGAAGTGAAGACCTACCATGAAATTGTTGATCAACCGTTGACGTCAAGATTAGTTTCAGGTGGAGGTACCTTTAATCCTGTAACTCCAGATTACTATATAGCGTTTGAAGGAGGAGCAAAACCAGAGGGAACTCGTGTTGAATTTGAAGGTGGGGCACCTGCTGATACAAGTACAACAGCGGGTATAACGACTAAAACAATTAAAGTAACATATCCAAATGGTGTAGGAAGTGTTACAAAAGAAGTTACCTTCAGGACTTATGGTAATGAAGCAAATTATGAGACTGGAAAAAACTCTATCGAGACAACGGTCGGTACAGAATTTAGTAAGCTTACTGCAAAAAAATCTGTCAAGTTAAGTGATCCGAATGTGCCAAATCCAGACAAAACTTTCATTGGTTGGTATAGAAATGGTGACTACACTCCTGAAAATAAAATCGGTAAACGAAACGAAAATGTCAACGTTTGGTATGGTTATACTGTAAAAGATGCTCGCGGAGATGGTACGAATAACTACAATGACCAAAATATTACTGTGAATGTAACGGTCAAGCCACAAGCGCCGACAATTGCTACAGACGCTTTCCATGGTAAAGGAGCTACTAAACCGGCGGTTACCGTTAGTAATATTCCAACAGCTAATCAGTTAGAGGAAAATGCTAAGGTAACGGTGGAATTGTACCAAGGCGGTAACAAAGTTGCTTCTAAAGAGTTAAGTCGCGATGAGGTAACTAATGGAGCAGGTTCAGTTCATTTCGATACTACTAATTATACGTCTAATCTGACTCTTGGAGAAAAGGTTCATGCGGTGGTTAAAGTTGCGGGTGGCAGTGGAAATACTGCTTATGACTTATCATCTGCAAATAGTAATGATGTCCAAGTCACTCCTCAAAAACCAACTTTTGACGCAACTACGGTCACTTCAACTAGTCGTACACTAAGTGGTACATTAGGTGGATTTGACGATGCTAATAAAGTAGTCGAAGTTCATCTTAACGATGAAAAGAAAACAGTTCTATCTAGTACTGATGGGCGCGTGACGATCACTGGAGATAAATGGACAGCTAAACTTCCAGACAATGTAAAACTTCGCCAATCAGTTGCTAAAAATGGAGAAACTGCCAAACCATCAGGTATTACAGTAGAGAATAAGGTTGCAGGTACGACAATCTCTACTACAAGTGATGCAAAAGAAGTCTCAATGGGTTCTTACTCTGTAACACCTACAATTGCAGGTAGCAAGCATATTGATATTACAGTTCCGCATGATGCTAAACGAGTTGAATTACGATTCCATAATAACCAAGAAACAGGGGATAAACCAAACGGTATCACTCTTGTACGTGGCGCAGATGGTACTTGGCACACAGATGCAACTCGTGCTGATAATGCAACTGTGACAGATGCAAATGGATATGTTGGAACAGTTACTTCTATTGCAAGTAAATCTAATCCAGCAGAAAGTGTTATTACTATTCCACTTAATGAAGAAAGCAACGGTAAGAAACTTCACATTAGAGAAGAAGCTGCTAACGGGGATAATACAGCAACCTACGGCAAAGGACTAGGTTTGCGTGTAGAATATCAACCAGAAGCAGGACAAGACCCAATGGCTGCTGGAAACTGGAAAGTCGCTAATGTTACGAATACAGCGCCTGTTCTAGCACATAAAGGAACAGAAGGAACTACTGAAGCTAATCGAAAAGTTTATGATTCTGGAACAACGTTGACAGCCGACTTGTTAAAAGAATTAGTGACAGTAACAGATGCAGAAGATAATGCTACAGATACGAATAATAAACCATACGGCTCATCAACAATAGAGATCGTATCTGGTTTAACAGAGACACCAGGAAAAGCAACAGCCCCTGGCATTTATACAGTTACTCTAAAAGCTACTGATAGCCAAGGAAGAGAAAGTAATGAGTTGACTGTGTATGTTGAAGTAAGAAAACAAAAAGATGAAAACGACCCAACACCAAAAGAACAAACGGTAGACAATGGAGACACGCCAAAAGCGAAAGACAGCATCAGTAATGTAGCTGACTTACCAGAGAACACAAGAATTGAATGGAAAGAAACACCAACCACAACTGAAAAAGGAAACCATGACGCAGTAGTAGTAGTGACATATCCAGATGGTACAAGTGAAGAAGTTCCAGTAACGATCACAGTGAAAGAAACTAATATAAATGGTGTACCAGAAGTTCAACCAGTACTTCCAGAATTTAATGGTGGAGTGAATGGAGGACCAGAAACTCAAGAAGAATTGCCAAAATTCAATGGAGGAGTAAATACACCTGACTCACCTATTCATGAACGACCAGACTTCGCAGGCGGAGTAAATGGTGAACTTCCAGATCCAGCGGAATTACCTAAAGTTCAGTTAATCATCACTAAATGGATTGATGAAAATGGCAATGAGTTGAAACCTGCGGATGCTAAAGCTCCATCAGTACCAGGTGAAGCCAATGAAGCATACGAACATGGTGAAATTGAAGGTTATGTATTTGTAAGAACAGAAACTAAAGGTGATGTTGTAACTCACATCTTCAGAAAAGTGAGTCCAGTTAGACCAACAAGTGACAGTCAACAAAGACCAACTACACCATCTGACGATACGAATCCTAGACCAGATACTGCTACCCCTGCTGAGGTGCCAGCTACTCAGCCGGCTGAACAACCAAGTCAAACAGTTGAAGTACCTACTCAATTGCCGAATGAAGTGTCAGAAACTGATTCATCAGTTTCTCAACAGCAAGCAGTATTGCCAAATACTGGTACGAAAGCAGATCGTGCTACAGGTGCATTCGGAGTTCTATCTCTTCTTGGCGCATTTGGTTTGCTATTTGCCAAAAAGAAAAAAGACGATGAAGAGGAAGCTTAAATAGAGGATCTCATCTGATCCTTAGTAGCTTTCCCTGCATAAAGTCTTTGTAAATCAAAAAGAACTAGAAACATCACTCATTTGTGAAAATTCTAGTTCTTTTTTCGTATTTCATAAACATTTCATATTTGGGTTTTATAATAGTCTTACAAATATGGAGGTGACAAATGAATCCAATCCAAAGAGCTTGGGCTTATGTCAGCAGAAAGCGGCTGAGAAGTTTTATTTTATTTCTGATTTTATTGGTCCTATTGGCCGGAATTTCAGCCTGTTTGACGCTGATGAAGTCCAACAAAACAGTAGAAACCAATCTGTACAAATCACTCAATACCTCTTTTTCTATTAAGAAGATAGAAAATGGTCAGACCTTCAAGTTGTCAGATCTAGCATCTGTAAACAAGATTAAGGGACTGGAAAATGTTTCTCCTGAACTGGAGACGATTGCAAAACTAAAAGACAAGGAAGCGGTGAGTGGTGAGCAGAGCGTGGAGCGTGATGATTTGTCCGCTGCAGATAAGAACTTGGTTAGCTTAACGGCTCTTGAAGATTCATCCAAGGATGTCACCTTTACCAGTTCAGCTTTCAATCTAAAAGAAGGGCGACACCTTCAAAAAGGAGATTCCAAGAAAATCATCATCCACGAAGAGTTAGCTAAGAAGAACGGTCTTTCGCTTCATGACAAGATTGCCTTAGATGCTGGTCAGTCAGAAACTGGTAAAGGACACACAGTTGAGTATGAAATCGTTGGCATCTTTTCTGGTAAAAAACAGGAGAAATTCACAGGCTTGTCTTCTGACTTCAGTGAAAATCAAGTCTTTACAGACTATGACAGTAGCCAAACTCTTTTGGGAAATAGTGAACCGCAAGTCAGTGCAGCGCGCCTCTATGTAGAAAATCCTAAGGAAATGGATGGACTCATGAAGCAGGTGGAAAACTTGACCTTGGAAAGTCAAGGCTACCAAGTCGAGAAGGAAAACAAAGCCTTTGAACAAATCAAAGATTCAGTTGCAACCTTCCAAACCTTCCTGACTATTTTCCTTTATGGGATGTTGATAGCAGGAGCAGGAGCCTTAATTCTGGTTTTGTCTCTCTGGTTGAGAGAACGGGTCTATGAAGTGGGGATTTTACTTGCACTTGGAAAAGGCAAGAGCTCGATCTTCCTACAATTCTGTTTAGAGGTAGTTTTGGTATCTCTTGGAGCTTTGCTTCCAGCATTTGTTGCAGGAAACGCCATCACATCTTACCTACTCCAAACTGTCCTATCCAGTGGAGATCAGGCAAGTTTACAAGATACGCTAGCTAAAGCAAGCAGGTTATCAGCCAGCATCCTATTTTTTGCAGAATCCTATGTCTTTCTGTTGTTGATTAGTTGCTTATCTGTAGCCCTTTGTTTCCTATTCTTATTTAGAAAATCGCCTAAGGAAATTTTATCATCTATTAGTTAATACTCTTCGAAAATCTCTTTAAACCGTGTCAGCTGTATCTGCAACCTCAAAGCTGTGCTTTGAGCAACCTGCGGCTAGCTTCCTAGTTTAATCTTTGATTTTCATTGAGTATAAGAAGGAGAAATCATGACTTTATTACAATTACAAGATCTTACCTACCGTTATAAGAACACTGCTGAAGCAGTCCTATATCAGATCAATTATAATTTTGAACCCGGGAAATTTTACAGTATTATTGGTGAGTCAGGAGCAGGAAAATCCACTCTCTTGTCCCTCCTTGCTGGTTTAGATAGTCCTGTTGAAGGTTCGATCCTTTTTCAAGGAGAGGACATTCGTAAGAAGGGATATTCTTACCATCGCATGCACCATATTTCTTTGGTTTTTCAAAATTATAACTTGATAGATTATCTTTCTCCACTGGAAAATATCCGCTTGGTCAACAAAAAAGCAAGCAAGGATACACTTCTTGAGCTTGGTTTGGATGAAAGTCAGATCAAGCGGAATGTTCTCCAGTTGTCAGGTGGCCAACAACAACGTGTTGCCATTGCTCGTAGTTTGGTCTCAGAAGCTCCAGTAATTCTAGCGGATGAGCCAACGGGAAATCTGGACCCTAAAACTGCTGGAGATATTGTCGAACTGCTCAAATCACTTGCCCAGAAAACAGGTAAATGTGTCATCGTCGTAACCCACAGCAAAGAAGTGGCACAAGCGTCAGATATTACACTTGAGTTGAAAGATAAGAAACTGACTGAAATATAGAATCTAGTTATTAAACTTTAAAATAGTATTAGTTGGTAACCAGATACGTGTAAAGTAATAATAAACGAAGTGAGTCTTTAACAACTATTTCCCGCAGTAGTGATAGCCTAGATAATAACAAAGTTATTATCAAGGTCGGAATTTTTGAGAGTAAAATAGTTTGGGGAACTATTTTAGCCTGAGCATAGAAATTAAAGGGCGAAGGGCTCAAAAATTAGGGATGAAATTCCTACAGGAAATTGCTCCCGTCCGAACAATCTAAGGGAAATAGTAAAAAAATAATTTATATAAGTTATAAGACATTGAAATAGAACAACATCTAGAAAGGGAACCTATGTTACACAATGCATTTGCCTATGTTACAAGGAAGTTTTTCAAATCGATTGTCATCTTCCTGATTATTCTCCTCATGGCGAGCTTGAGTTTGGTCGGCTTGTCAATCAAGGGAGCTACTGCCAAGGCTTCTCAGGAGACCTTTAAAAATATCACCAATAGCTTCTCCATGCAAATCAATCGTCGCGTCAATCAAGGAACGCCTCGTGGTGCTGGGAATATCAAGGGTGAGGACATCAAAAAAATCACCGAAAACAAGGCCATCGAGTCTTATGTGAAACGCATCAACGCTATCGGAGATTTGACTGGATATGAACTTATCGAAACTCCAGAAACCAAGAAAAATCTGACACCTGACCGTGCCAAACATTTTGGAAGTAGCTTGATGATTACAGGTGTCAATGACTCCTCTAAAGAAGACAAGTTTGTTTCCGGTTCTTATAAGCTGGTCGAAGGTGAGCACCTAACCAACGATGACAAGGACAAGATTCTTCTGCACAAGGACTTGGCAGCCAAATACGGCTGGAAAGTAGGGGACAAGGTTAAACTGGACTCCAATATCTATGACGCAGACAATGAAAAAGGTGCCAAGGAAACAGTCCAAGTGACAATCAAGGGACTCTTTGATGGTCACAATAAGTCGGCAGTAACTTACTCACAAGAGCTTTACGAAAATACAGCTATCACAGACATCCATACTGCTGCTAAACTATATGGTTATACAGAAGACACAGCTATTTATGGGGACGCAACCTTCTTTGTAACAGCGGACAAGAACTTGGATGATGTTATGAAAGAGTTGAATGGCATAAGTGGTATCAACTGGAAGAGCTATACACTGGTGAAGAGCTCGTCTAACTACCCAGCTCTTGAGCAATCTATCTCTGGTATGTACAAGATGGCCAACCTCCTCTTCTGGGGTAGCTTGAGTTTCTCAGTTCTTCTCCTTGCCCTCTTGCTCAGCCTTTGGATCAATGCCCGTCGCAAGGAAGTGGGAATTCTCCTCTCTATCGGTCTCAAGCAGGCAAGTATCTTGGGACAATTCATCACCGAATCGATTTTGATTGCTATCCCAGCTCTTGTTGCATCATATTTCCTAGCCAACTACACAGCTCGCGCAATTGGAAATACTGTTCTTGCCAATGTGACTTCAGGTGTTGCCAAACAGGCTAGCAAGGCGGCTCAAGCCTCTAACCTTGGTGGTGGTGCAGAAGTAGATGGCTTTAACAAGACCTTGTCAAGCCTAGACATTTCTATTCAGACATCAGACTTTATCATCGTCTTTGTCCTTGCTTTAGTTCTAGTGGTTCTCGTTATGGCACTTGCATCAAGCAATCTCCTCAGAAAACAACCAAAAGAGCTCTTGCTCGATGGTGAATAATACTGATGCTAGATTGAAAAATGAGGCTAGCAACTGAAAGTTATAAAATGATAAATGAAGTAGAAAGCAATGGTGAAAATCATTGCTTTCAGTTGCTTTCTTTGTACTTTAGTACTTAAATATGATATACTAAGGTTATGGAATTTATTAGAAAGGAGTTTCGCAACTTATATATGGAATCGTGCATAAAAATCTATAGAAATCTTATCTTGAAAATAGATAGATAAATCTGTAGAAGCCTATCCATATCGCAAACATAGGCTAGTAGACCTAGGCAGGGTCTACCTTGGAAAATATAGAATAGTGAGGAAAAATAAACAT
>NZ_VMLY01000022.1:0-29014 GCF_013276905.1 Streptococcus sp. 3109
AACTGACGAAGTCAGTAATCATACCTACGGCAAGGTGACGTTGACGCGGTTTGAAGAGATTTTTGAAGAGTATAAGTCTTTGATTTTGAGACTAAGGAGAGTCAGGGTCAAAGTAGTGAATGATTCTGAAACAACTCATAATACTCTCTTGAGAGGACAGATAAGAGTAACAAATATGGTGCTACTCATGTGTCTTGCATTTTGATTTACAAACAGCGAAGAAAATATAGGAAGCTGAAATAAAATATAGATGAATCAATTTGGAGAGCCAACGCAATCTGTTGTAGATATAATATCTTAGCGATTTATTGGTATTAGAAGATTTAGAGAAATTATTTCTCAATAAATAAACATGGCATCACCGAAACTGAAGAAGCGGTAGTGTTCTTGGATGGCATGGTGGTAGGCATCTAAGACTAATTCACGGCCTGCAAAGGCAGAAACCAACATGACCAGAGTTGATTTTGGCAGGTGGAAGTTGGTTGAGAAGGCATCCACGACCTTCCACTCATACCCAGGTTTGATAAAGATATTGGTCCAGCCAGAATCTGCTTGGATTTGCCCATCAAACTTGGAACCAATAGTCTCCAAGGTGCGGATAGAAGTGGTTCCGACAGCGATGACGCGACCACCATTTTCCTTAACAGAGCGAAGGGTGGCAGCAGCTTCCTCAGAAAGTTGGTAGAATTCTGAGTGCATTTCGTGTTCGTCCAGATTGTCAACTGAAACGGGTCTAAAGGTTCCGAGTCCGACATGAAGAGTCAGATAAACCAGATGAACACCCTTAGCTTGGATTTCTGCCAGTAGTTCTTTGGTGAAATGAAGACCAGCAGTAGGTGCAGCAGCAGAGCCACTTTCCTTGGCGTAAACTGTTTGATAGCGTTCACGGTCATCCAGTTTTTCATGGATATAAGGCGGTAGCGGCATTTCACCCAGACTTTCCAAAACTTCTAGGAAAATTCCTTGGTATTCAAAGCGGACAATGCGGCCCCCGTGGGTCAATTCTTCCGTAACGACTGCGCTGAGGCGACCATCACCAAAGCTGACACGAGTGCCAACTTTGAGGCGTTTGGCAGGTTTTGCCAGGACTTCCCACTCATCTCCAGCAGTATTTTTGAGCAGGAGAAGTTCCACATGGCCTCCTGTTTCTTCCTTTTGACCATAGAGGCGGGCAGGGAGAACGCGGGTGTCGTTCATGACAAGGGCATCACCAGGTTCCAGCATATCAATAATAGAGTGGAAGTGTTTATCCTGCATTTCTCCCGTCTCACGATTGACGATGAGGAGTTTAGAGGAATCACGTTTTTCAAGGGGCGTTTGGGCAATCAATTCCTCGGGTAAGTGGAAATCAAAATCAGCTGTATTCATATATCTGTTCATTCTTTCTAAGTTCTAATCCTATCCATTATAACATGTTTCAAGTTTGGACGCTCTTTTTTTAGAAATTAAATCGTTTTCACTTGACAAAAATTGGTCTATACCATATAATAAATATAGATAGAAATGGAGGATGAAAAGATGAAAGTTATTAAAGTTGAAAACCAAATCGAAGGTGGAAAAGTTGCTTTTGAGATTTTGAAGGAAAAATTGGCCAACGGCGCTCAAACTCTAGGACTTGCGACAGGAAGCAGTCCACTTGAATTTTACAAGGAAATTGTTGAGAGTGACCTTGATTTTTCAAATCTAACCAGTGTCAACCTTGATGAGTATGTAGGCCTTGAAGGCGACAATCCTCAGTCTTATCGTCACTTCATGCAAGAAAACTTGTTCAACCAAAAACCATTTAAAGAAAGTTTCTTGCCTCGTGGTGTTAAGGACAATGCTGAAGCTGAAGTTGAACGCTACAACCAAATTTTGGCTGACCATCCAGTTGACCTGCAAATCTTGGGAATCGGTCGTAATGGACATATCGGATTTAATGAGCCTGGTACTCCATTTGACAGTCAAACGCATCTAGTAGAACTTGACCAGTCTACTATCGAAGCCAATGCGCGCTTCTTTGACAAGATTGAAGACGTCCCAACCCAAGCTATTTCAATGGGGATTAAAAACATTTTGGATGCCAAGTCTATTATTCTTTTTGCTTACGGTGAGTCGAAAGCAGAAGCCATTGCCGGAACAGTGTCTGGCCCAGTGACTGAGTCTCTACCAGCAAGTAGCTTGCAAAACCACCCTGATGTGACCATCATTGCAGATGCTGAAGCGCTCAGCTTACTTGAAAAATAAAAAAGCAATGTTCTATTGAACGCTTTCAACTCTTGTATAAATGGCAGAAAAAATCAAAATTAAATCGCATTTTTGCTTGACAATTATTCCTTTTACGTGTAGAATAAAATAGATATTGAACTTGAAGGGAGTGAAAAAAATGTCTAAAACAGTAGTACGTAAGAATGAATCTCTTGACGACGCACTTCGTCGTTTCAAACGTGCGGTTACTAAAGCTGGTACTCTTCAAGAAACACGCAAACGTGAATTCTATGAAAAACCTTCTGTAAAACGTAAACGTAAATCAGAAGCAGCTCGTAAACGTAAAAAATTCTAATTGAAATGAAAGGCTAGAGAAATCTAGTCCTTTTTCTTTTAAATAAATACTACAAAGCCTGCAAAAATCTCAAATATCCTCTTACAATTTGATATAATAGTAAAAAGAACTCGATTGAAGGAGGAAATGATGTCGGTTTTAGTAAAAGAAGTGATTGAAAAGCTTAGACTAGACATTGTCTATGGCGAACCAGAATTGCTTGAAAAGGAAATCAATATAGCGGATATTACGCGACCTGGTCTTGAAATGACAGGCTATTTTGACTACTATACGCCAGAGCGGATCCAGCTCTTAGGGATGAAGGAGTGGTCTTATCTGATCAGCATGCCTTCTAACAGCCGTTATGAAGTTTTGAAAAAAATGTTTCTACCTGAGACACCAGCGGTCATTGTGGCCCGTGGTTTGGTGGTTCCTGAGGAGATGTTAAAGGCAGCCAGAGAATGTAAGATTGCCATTTTAACCAGCCGTACAGCTACTAGTCGTTTGTCTGGAGAGTTATCTAGCTATCTGGATTCTCGTTTGGCAGAACGTACCAGTGTACACGGTGTCTTGATGGATATCTATGGGATGGGTGTCTTGATTCAGGGCGATAGTGGAATTGGTAAGAGCGAGACAGGTCTTGAGCTTGTCAAACGTGGTCACCGCTTGGTAGCTGATGACCGGGTCGATATCTTTGCCAAGGATGAGATTACTCTCTGGGGTGAACCAGCTGAAATTTTGAAACACTTGATTGAAATTCGTGGGGTTGGGATTATCGATGTTATGAGTCTCTACGGTGCCAGTGCTGTCAAGGATTCTTCACAGGTTCAGCTGGCTGTTTATTTGGAAAATTACGATACGCATAAGACTTTTGATCGTCTTGGAAACAATGCAGAGGAATTAGAAATTTCTGGCGTATCTATTCCTCGTATTCGTATTCCAGTTAAAACAGGTCGTAATATTTCTGTCGTGATTGAGGCAGCTGCCATGAATTATCGTGCCAAGGAAATGGGCTTTGATGCGACCCGTTTGTTCGAAGAACGCTTGACAAGTCTCATCGCTCGAAATGAGGTGCAAAATGCTTGATCCAATTGCTATTCAACTAGGCCCCCTAGCCATTCGTTGGTATGCCTTATGTATTGTGACAGGCTTGATTCTTGCGGTTTATTTGACCATGAAAGAAGCGCCTAGAAAGAAGATCATACCAGACGATATTTTAGATTTTATCTTGATAGCCTTTCCCTTGGCTATTTTAGGAGCTCGTCTCTACTATGTCATTTTCCGTTTGGATTATTATAGTCAGAATTTGGGAGAGATTTTTGCCATTTGGAATGGTGGTTTGGCCATTTACGGTGGTTTGATAACTGGCGCTATTGTGCTCTATATCTTTGCTGATCGCAAACTCATCAATACTTGGGATTTTCTAGACATTGCAGCGCCTAGCGTCATGATTGCCCAAAGTTTGGGTCGCTGGGGTAATTTCTTTAACCAAGAAGCCTATGGTGCAGCGGTGGATAATCTGGATTATCTACCTAGCTTCATCCGTGACCAGATGTATATTGAGGGGAGCTACCGTCAGCCGACCTTCCTTTATGAGTCCCTATGGAATCTACTTGGATTTGCCTTGATTCTGATTTTTAGACGAAAATGGAAAAGTCTCAGACGAGGTCATATCACTGCTTTCTACTTGATTTGGTATGGTTTCGGTCGTATGGTTATTGAAGGCATGCGAACAGATAGTCTCATGTTCTTTGGTCTTCGAGTGTCTCAATGGCTATCAGTTGTCCTTATTGGTCTTGGTATTTTTATCATTCTATATCAAAATCGAAAGAAGGCCCCTTACTATGTTACAGAGGAGGAAAACTAAATGTTAGAAGTTGCATATATTCTTGTCGCCCTAGCTTTGATTGTCTTTTTGGTCTATCTAATCATTACTGTACAAAAGCTTGGCCGTGTTATTGACGAAACAGAGCAGACGATTAAAACCTTGACTTCAGATGTGGATGTGACCTTGCATCACACCAATGAATTACTGGCTAAGGTCAATGTCTTGGCAGATGATATCAATGTCAAGATGGCAACGATTGATCCACTCTTCACTGCAGTTGCCGACTTATCTGTATCCGTATCAGATCTCAATGGTCAAGCGCGTGTCTTGAGCAAGAAAGCTTCATCAGCTGGTTCAAAAACACTCAAGACTGGGGCAAGTTTGTCAGCTCTTCGTCTTGCAAGTAAATTTTTCAAAAAATAAAAAAGGAGAATCCTTATGGGTAAACTATCCTCAATCCTTTTAGGAACCGTTTCAGGTGCAGCTCTTGCCTTGTTTTTAACAAGTGACAAGGGCAAACAAGTTCGCAGTCAGGCTCAAGATTTTCTAGATGATTTGCGAGAAGATCCAGAGTATGCCAAGGAGCAGGTCTGTGAAAAACTAACAGAAGTTAAGAAGCAAGCTACAGATTTTGTTCTTAAAACCAAAGAACAGGTTGAGTCAGGTGAAATCACTGTGGACAGTATACTTGCTCAAGCTAAATCCTATGCTTTTCAAGCGACAGAAGCCTCAAAAAATCAATTAAATAATCTCAAGGAGCAATGGCAAGAAAAAGCCGAAGCTCTTGATGACTCAGAAGAGATTGTGATTGATATAACAGAAGAATAAAAGAAATAGTAACTATTCTAGGTCCTATAAACTCTCTAGTGGATTATACCTCTATAGAGCTTATAGGTTTTTTTATGTGGATAAAACCTTAAATAAAAGAAATTTAATGATTTTTGAAAGTAGATAAGTATAATCTACTTTTTTGTGAATAGAGTTGCTTTTAAAAAATATCAACATATTCACAATGTTATACTTAAATATACAATATTTCTCGAATTTTAAAGAATATAAGGCAAAATATTTGATTAAGTATGTAGAAAATAGTATAATTTAGCTGTGATAGCTGTGATAGCTGTGATAGCTGTGATAGCTGTGATAGCTGTGATAGCTGTGATAGCTGTGATAGCTGTGATAGCTGTGATAGCTGTGATAGCTGTGATGTTATTTGCTAATAGCAATCATCATAGTGATTTTTGTAGCTTAACTCTTTTTAAGGAGTTGAAGTTATAAAGATTGCTTTTTTATTATATTTTCCTTAGGAGGAGAAATGGAACATAAAAATAAGTCATTCAGTCGAATGAAACGTCATCAGAGTGACAAGGTTTTGCGCTATTCTATTCGTAAATATAGCTTTGGTGCGGCTTCAGTAGCTGTAGCAGCACTGATGTTTTTAGGTACGCATGCCGTTAGTGCGGATGTGATAGATGATAAAAACCAATCTGTCATAGGCGCACCGAATCCAAATGAGGAGGAATCGCCTCTGGTAGTGCCTGGTAAAACAGAAAAAATTGAGGAAACCAAGGAAACTGAAAAAGTTGAGGTAGCCAAGTAATCTGAGAAAAGAGAAGAACCAGTTAAAAATCCAGAAGCCGTAGAAACTAACTCTCTAAATAACGGCACATCTACTAGCGCCATAACTGCAACTAAAGATGCTGGTGCTGATAAAGTGGCAGAGAAACAAACATTAGATAAGTCTCAGTTACAAGCTAGTATCACAAACGTTCAAGAACTCTTGGATAAAGTCAACAAAGAAAAAGCTCCAGCTTCAACTCTTGCTGCAATCCAAGCAGATTTAGAAGCAGCTAATAGTGTGCTTAATAACAATAGTCTTGGGTTAACACAAGCTGAAGTAGATGCAGCAGCTAAAACGCTTAGCGATAAATTGTTTATATTATCTTCAATGTCTAAGATTGGCACTCCTGAAAAAGTAGTAAAAGAAGGAGAAAATACGATTGCTAATACTGGGTCTCGTGATTCACGGAATGGCGAAACCATGGAAGAAGGATCTGATCTTCGCTCAGCACCTATTGATAAAAATACCAAACGTGGTGAGTTAGGAATCGTTGTAGCCAACTCTGGATTTATTACAGGATATGCAACGCCATCTTCAACAATTGAGATTAAAAGAAATGGCACAACTGTATTGACTTCTACACTAGACGATACTGGAGCTTTTAAATTAAATGCCTCAGGTATTGAAGTTGGAGATGTTGTTGAATTAGTGGTTAATGGACAGACTGTTACTACTACCACAGTAAAACAAACAGATACAGTAGCTTTTAATGATAGTTTAGCAGGAATTGCACAAGTTGATGGATATACTGCAGCAGAAGCAGATGTTGAGGTAACTGTTGGCGGAAAAACATATACGACTAGATCACAATCAAATGGATACTTCACAGTTAATGTTGATACGAAATTGATGGTAAAAGATGCAGTTGTTACAACTGTTATCAAAAAGAATGGGAAAGAAGTAGGTTCTGGAACAAGTACAGTACGTGACACGAAAGTAACAGACTTTGGTGTTGGTTGGATTAAAAATCCAATGATTAACTATTCAGAGCGTGATGTGTACTCGCCAGATACGAAACAATATGCCTTTGTAAGTGTAGGAACTGCTGATAAAGCCTACGATAATATTCGTGTGTATCGTGAAGAGCGTATCGAAAAAGATGGGAATAAATATTATTACTGGATCTTAGATTCAGGTCCAGCGGCAAATGCTCAGGCAGGATTGTCTAAGAAAGTTTCACTTACGATCCCTCGTAGTGTAGGAGATCCGTATGACTTTACGTATACAAAATATGCTGATGGTGTTCAGTACTCTCATAATGAATATCCCAATGCAACAGCTTGGGAGCATGAAAACTCTAATTATCGTGCTTATGTAAAAAATGGAGAACGTCGTTCAGGAACTTCTTACACAGAAAATTTAGGTTCTTGGATGGATTATGCTAATCCAGATAATAACTGGTGGAGAAATATTTATCGTGACTCTAGAAAAGATGGTACCGATCGAAATCCAGATGCAGCTTCTCGTGTAAAAGATATGTACGGTATTACAACGGGTGGTCTGATTTACAACCTTGGTAGAGGTGTTATTGAAGACAAACTGAACGTAAAAAAAGGTCAACGTACGATTATCACTTTTAAAACAAAAATTCTTGAAGGGGATGAGCTAGATCAAAGCATTATGTCAGATTGGGGGAATAAAGATAAAAATAACCCAATGCTTGCTGATATTAAAAAACGTTTAGCGAACGATCCATACTTAGCATATGGTGGATATACAGACCTTGGTTATGTTCGATACAGAAATGGTCAAAATGCCATTATCGGTACCTTACCACTGAAACCTGAAGAAGCAGAAAGATATAATATTAAACCAAGAGCTAAGGAACAAAGTACTAAAGTAGGCGTTATTCCAGATGCTTACAATAGTATTGCGAATCCAAATGAATTACCTGCGGGTACCACATATCGTTGGTTTAAAGATCCAGATGTATCAAGACCTACAGCACCAAATGCACCTGTGTATGGTAAAGTGGAAGTCATTATTCCAGAACGTGGAACATCTATTGTTGATGCACCTATTCATGTTACAGAGGATAAGGCAAAAACACCAGAAGCTCCATCAGCAACAGCAAAAGAAGATGGATCTGTAACAGCTAAACCGCAAGATTCAACGAAAGTAGATAAAATTAAAGTTAGCTACACAGGAGAAGATGGTTCTAATAAGACGGCTGAAGGAAATAAAGGTGGAAATGGAACGTGGACTGTTACGGGTAATCCAGACGTTCAAATCGATGCAAGTACTGGTGAAATCACAATCCCAGCTGATAAAGTCAAAGATAATACAGAAGTAACAGCAGTTACAACAAATGGAAACAGTGATGAATCAGCTCCAGCCAAAGCAACTGCAAAAGCACCAAAACCAGAAAAACCAATCTTAACTGCACCAAACACTGGTGATGTAACAGCAAAACCACAAGATTCAGCTAAAGCAGATAAAATTACGGTTACTTATAAAGACGAAGATGGAACAAATGTAACGGTAGTAGGTAATAAAGGAAATGATAACACATGGACTATTGAGAATAATCCAGGTGTAACTATTGATGCAAATACAGGTGCAATCACAATTCCAGCTGACAAGGTGAGAGATAATACCGTAGTAACAGCCATCACAAAAAATGGCAATAGTGTTGACTCAGATCCTGCATCAGAAACTGCAAAAGCACCAAAACCAGCAACTCCAACAGTAGTAGCAAAAGAAGATGGATCTGTAACAGCAAAACCACAAGACCCTGAAAAAGCAGATAAAATAACGGTTACTTATACAGGAGAAGATGATTCACCAAAAACAGTAGTAGGAACGAAAGACAAATTTGGTCAATGGACTTCAGATGATACAGAAATCAAAATCAATGCAGACACAGGTGAAATTACAATCCCTGCTGAAAAAGTAAAAAATGAAACAGTTGTAAAAGCTATCACGAAAAACGGAACGAGTGATGATTCAGATCCTGCAACAGACAAGGCGAAAACACCAGATAATGAACCACCTATTTTAACACTATCTGCTAACAACCTAAAAGTAGTAGAAGGCGAAACTATAACATTTAGAGTAAAAGCAAAAGATGATAAAAATGTTACTTTTGAAGCGACTGAATTTTTAGCTAAATATTTTAAGAGGTACAATGTTGGAACAACAGGAGTAGTGTCGTCTAGATATGTGAAAAATACAGAAAAAGAAAAAGAAATAGAGATTACAATTAATACTATAGCTGAAGATGTTGGTAAACAAAATACAATTATATTTAACGCAACAGATGATGCAGGAAATAAAGCTACACCAGTGATTTTCTCATTTGATGTAACACCACGTGATAGAACAGCACCAACGATTTCAGCTAATGGAGCTACAGTTACAAATCGTGAGGAAATTATACCAATTCCAGTAACAGCTACAGATAACGATGGTGGAGTTGGAATGCGTGAAAATACTCCAATCGAAGTAAAAGACTTACCAGATGGATTGAAATTTGAAAATAATCAAATCGTAGGAACTCCAACTGGAGCCTCAGGAGTAACAAAAGTAACGATTACAGCTTATGATAAGAATGATAATAAGGCTGAAAAAACAATTGAAATTGTAGTTAAAGGACAAAATGACAAGTATAACCCAGTAGGAATCAATCGAACAGTTCCTAAAAACTCAACACCTAACGCAGAAGATAGTATTGGAAACAAACAAGATTTGCCACAAGGAACAAAATATCATTGGTTAACGCCACCAGATACGAGCCAAGGTGGACAAACTGTCTCGGCAGTTGTTGTGGTAGAGTATCCAGATAAAACAACAGATAACGTTAGTGTAAATATTAGTGTACCTACGAATTTGACAGCAGAAGTTACGAAACCAAATGAAGTTTTGGAGAAACGTGCAGTTGACTCTAAAAAAGTTGTCACACCAAATAAAGAGGGTTCAACGATTGCAACGCCAGATGAAGTGAATGGATTAACAGTTAATGGAGAAGGTAAATTAACAGGAACGCCAAAAGTAGAAAATTGGGGCAAAGACGAAGAAAAACGTGCTATCACAATTCCAGTTAAAGTTACGAATGGAAACGAAGAAATCACAGTAAGCGTACCAGTTACAATTTTACGTGATACGGATGGAGATGGAGAACCAGACACTACAGATCCAGATGATGACGGTGACAAAATTACGGATGAGGAAGAAAAGGCAAAGGGAACAGATCCAAAGATTTTTGATAAACCAGACAAGCCAACCTCATATGGTCTAACAGGAGCAGTAAAACCATCTACTGTTACTGAGAATAAACAAGTGACTGAACCAGGAGTTGTTACACCAAATAAGACAGGATCAACGATTGAAACACCAGCTTCTGTAAATGGATTAACCGTTGATAATAATGGAAGTTTAACAGGAACTCCAAAAGTAGACTCTTGGGGTGAAGGTGAAGAAGAACGTGATATTACTATCCCAGTAAAAGTTAAGAAGGATTCGGAAGAAGCTAATGTAAGTGTACCGGTTAAAATCCAACGCGATACAGACGGAGATGGCAATCCAGATGTGACAGATACAGATGATGATAACGATGGAATTTCAGATGACGATGAAAAGAGAAATGGAACAGATCCAAAAGTAGCAAATGGTCTGACAGGAATCGTTACAGCTCCAGCTAAAGTGAAAGAAAAAACTCCAGTACCGACGACTTTACCAAAAGTTGTAACGCCAAATAAAGAAGGTTCAACAATTACAACAGAAAATCCAGTAAATGAATTGAAAGTGAATGGAGAAGGTAAATTAGAAGGAACACCAACCGTAAATGATTGGGTTGGCGGAGAAGAAGAACGTAATATCACAATTCCTGTTAAAATTACGAGAGAAAAAGAAGGAACTCCAAAAGAGGAAGTTACGGTACATGTTCCAGTGACAATCCAACGTGATACAGATAACGATGGAACTCCGGACGTTGACGATTTAGATGATGATAACGATGGAATTTCAGATGAAGATGAAAAGAATAATGGAACAGATTCAAAAACTGCAGACGGACTAAGTGTGAAAGTTACAAAACCGAATGTAGTGCTGGAGAAAAAAGAAGTTACTCCAAAAGAAGTTGTCACTCCAAATAAAAAAGATGCAACAATTACTACAACTACGCCAGAAGTGAACGGTCTGACAGTTAATGGAGAAGGTAAATTAACAGGAACTCCAACAGTGGACAATTGGGGCGATGATGAAGAAAAAACTATCAACATTCCGGTTACAGTAACGAGAAAGAAAGATGGTAAAGAAAATGTTATAGAAACTGTTGCCGTTAAAGTTCCAGTAACAATCCAACGTGATACAGATGGAGATGGAACACCAGACGTTTTAGATACAGATGATGATAATGATGGAATTCCAGATGAAGTAGAGAAAAGTAATGGAACAAATCCAAAAGTTCCTGATAATCTAACAGCAATAGTTGCTTCACCAACTAAAGTTAAAGAGAAAAAACCAGTAACTCCAACAAAAGTTGTCACACCGAATATGCCAAATTCAGCAATTACGACAGAAAATCCAATGAATGGCTTGAAAGTCAATAATGAAGGTAACTTAGAAGGAACACCGTCAGTAGATAATTGGAAAAAAGACGAAGAAGAACGTCATATCTTAATTCCGGTTAAAGTAAAAAATGGTGATAAAGAAATCATAGTAAAAGTTCCAGTCACAATCCAACGTGATACAGATAATGATGGAATCCCAGATTCAGAAGACACAGATGATGATAACGATGGAATCCCAGACACTGTAGAGGATACAAACGGAACAGATCCAAAAGCTGCAAATGATTTAGAAGTAGCAGTTACAAATCCAGACAAAGTGAAGGAGAAACAACCAGTTACTCCAATAAAAGTTGTAACTCCAAATAAAGAAGGTTCAACGATTGTAACAAACGCCCCAAATGGAACAGTGAACGGACTAAAAGTCAATGATAAAGGCGAACTGGAAGGAATCCCAACAGTAAATGATTGGGATAAAGAGGAAGAAGAACGCCCTATCGACATTCCGGTTAAAGTTACTAAAGTTGTAGAAAAATTCACAGAAAATGGTAAAGAAGAAGTAACGGAAGAAAAAGACGTAACAGTTCGAGTAACAATCCAACGTGACACAGATGGAGACGGAGATCCAGATGTTACAGATACAGATGATGATAACGATGGAATTCCAGATGAAGTTGAAAAAGCAAATGGAACAGATCCGAAAAATGCAAACAACCTAACTGCAAAAGTTTCAGATCCAACTAAAGTTACAGAGAAGAAACCAGTTCCTTCAACATTAGCGAAAGTTGTCACACCGAATAAAGACGGTTCAACAATTACAACAGAAAACCCAGTAAATGGATTAAGTGTTGATAAAGATGGTAAATTAACAGGAACACCGAGCGTAACTAATTGGGGTAGTGATGAAGAACGTAAAATCAACATTCCAGTTAAAGTTAAGAATGGTGATGAGGAAATTCGAGTAGAAGTTCCAGTTATTATTCAACGTGATACAGATGGAGATGGAGATCCAGATGTGACAGATAAAGATGATGATAATGATGGAATTTCAGATGAAGAAGAAAAGAAAAACGGAACAGATCCAAAAGTTGCTACAACACAAACTCCTGTGGAAATAACTATTACACGTGAGAAAAATGGAGACGCAATTGTTACACCGAAAAAACCAGACGGAAAACCGTACCCTAAAGATACGAAGGTAGAAATTCCAGGTGAAAATGGAACAACAATAGTAGTAACGATAGGAGAAGAAGGTTTTGGAACAGTGCCAAATGATCAACTTCCAAAAACAGAAGTACCAGGACAAGGTGTCGTAACAGAACCAAATAAAGAACCATCAAAACCAGTAGATGTAACAACACCAGCGCGTAAGACACCAACGGTAGAGTTAACTCAAAACCCAAGCACAGGAGATGTTACAGTAACACCGAAGAAAATAGATGGCTCAAACTATCCTACAGGAACTACTGTAACAATCCCAGGCAAAGATGGAAAAACGATTGATGTAGTAATCGGTGAAAATGGTTCAGGTACAGTTGCAAATGGTGATTTACCAGAAAGAGATGTACCAGGAACAGCTATCATTACAGAACCAAATCAAAAACCATCAGAACCAGTGGATATTACAACACCAGCTAAAAAGGTACCAACATTACAATTAGATCAAGATCCAAAAACTGGAGATGTAACAGTAACACCGAAAAAACCAGATGGAACAACATATCCATCAGGAACTAAGGTAGAAATTCCAGGGAAAAACGGAAATCCAATCACTGTAACAATTGGAAAAGATGGTACAGGAAAAGTTCCTAATAATGATTTACCAGAAACAGATACTCCAGGAACAGGTAAGATTAAAGAAGATGGCAAAGCAGAGGTAGAAATTAAGGTAGAAACACCGAAAAAAATTGACCCTACTGCGCCAGAAACGGCAGAATTAGGTACAATTGAAATCACAAGAAAACCAAATGGAGATGCTGTAGTTACACCTAAGACCACAGATGGAAAAAATTATCCTAAAGATACTAAAGTGAAAATTCCAGGAGAAAATGGAACAAGCATCGTAGTAACAATAGGAGAAAATGGTTCAGGAGAAGTACCGAATGACCAACTTCCAAAATATGAAGTACCAGGAAAAGGAACAGTAACAGAACCGAATAAAAAACCATCACAGCCAGTTGCTGTAACAACACCAGCTCGTAAGAAACCAACAGTGGAAATGGGACAAAATCCAAATACTGGAGATGTCACAGTAACGCCTAAGAAACCAGATGGAACACTATATCCAGAAAATACTAAGGTAGAAATTCCAGGAAAAGATGGAAAAACTATTGAAGTAACACTTGACAAAGATGGCAAAGGTACAGTTCCTAATAATGATTTACCTGATGAGGATACTCCAGGAATAGGTAAGATTAAAGAAGATGGTAAACCTGAGATAGATGTTAAGGTAGAAACACCGAAAAAAATCAATCCAAATCATCCAGCTACAGAACAACCAACTGAAATTGACATCACAAGAAAACCAAATGGAGATGCGATTGTTACACCTAAGAAACCAGATGGAACACCATATCAAGCAGGAACGACTGTGAAAATTCCAGGAGAAAATGGAACACCTATTGTTGTGACAATCGGAAAAGATGGTTTTGGATTAGTTCCGAATGACAAACTTCCAAAAGATGAAGTGCCAGGAAAAGGAATAGTAACAGAGCCAGGAGCTAGACCGTCACAACCAGTGGATGTGATAACGCCTGCTCGTAAGCCGTCAACTATACGTTTGGATCAAGATCCAAAAACTGGAGATGTAACAGTGATTCCTATGAAGCCAGGTGGAGGAACATATCCACCAGGAACTAAGGTCGAAATACCAGGTAAAAATGGTAATCCAATTGTAGTAGAAATCGGACAAGGTGGAACAGGAACAGTTCCAAATAACGACTTACCAGATGGAAATGTACCTGGAACAGGTAAGATTACAGAACCAGGAAAACCAACTACGGAAGCTCAGGTGCTAACGCCAGGTAAAATCAATCCAATCGCTCCTCAAACAGACCAATCAGGTAAGATTGAAATTACAAGAAATCCAAATGGAGATGCAGTAGTTACACCTAAGAAACCAGATGGCTCAACATATCCATCAGGAACTAAGGTTGTGATTCCAGGAGAAAATGGAACATCTATTATTGTAACGATTGGAGATAACGGCTCAGGAACAGTTCCAAATGATAAACTTCCAAAAGAAGCTGTCACAGGAAAAGGAATTGTAACAGAGCCGAATAAGAAACCGTCACAACCAGTAGCTGTAACGACACCTGCTCGTAAGACTCCAACAGTAGAGCTGACACAAGATCCAGCTACAGGAAATGTCACCGTCACACCGAAAAAACCAGATGGAACAACATATCCACCAGGAACTACGGTAGAAATTCCAGGGAAAGATGGCAAGCCAATCGTTGTACCAATCGGAAATGATGGAACAGGAACAGTTCCAAATAATGATTTACCTGATGAAGATACTCCAGGAACAGGTAGGATTAAGGAACCAGGTAAGACAACAGTTGAAGTTAAGGTAGAAACACCGAAAAAAATTGATCCTACTGCGCCAGAAACGGCAGAATTAGGTACAATTGAAATCACAATAAAACCAAATGGAGATGCAGTCGTCACACCGAAGAAGAAAACAGATAAAACAACGTATCCGGAAGGTAGTAGGGTGAAAATTCCAGGAGAAAATGGAACATCTATAGTAGTGACAATTGGAAAAGATGGCTCAGGAACAGTTCCAAATGACCAACTTCCAAAAGAAGCTAAACCAGGAAAAGGAACCGTAACAGAACCAGGTAAGAAACCATCTAATCCGGTGGATGTAACAACCCCAGCTCGTAAGACACCAACAGTAGAGTTGAATCAAGATCCAAATACAGGGGATGTGACGGTAACACCTAAGAAACCAGATGGAACACTATATCCAGAAAATACTAAGGTAGAAATACCAGGTAAGAATGGTAAACCTATCGTCGTAATAATTGGAAAAGACGGAAAAGGAACTATACCTAATAAAGATTTACCAGATGGAATAGAACCAGGAAAAGGAACGATTACTGAACCAGGAAAAGATCCTGTAGAAGTAATTGTAACAACCCCAGCCCGTAAGATACCAACACTAGATGTTTATCAAGATCCAAATACAGGTGACGTTACAGTAACGCCTAAGAAACCAGATGGTTCAACATATCCACCAGGAACGAAGGTAGAAATTCCAGGTAAGAATGGCACACCAATTGTCGTAATAATTGGACAAGACGGAAAAGCTACAATACCAAACAGTGAATTACCAGACGGTAAAGTTCCAGGTACAGGTAAGATTACTGAACCAGGTCAACCAGCTGTAGAAGTTCCAGTAGAAACTCCAGCTAAGGTAACACCAGCAACACCAACAGATACAAATCCAGTTGCACCAGTGACACCTGATACGCCAGTCAAACCTTCTACTGATGGAGATTCTGGTCAAGATACACCTACACCAACTAGTCCAACTCCAAATGCAGTTACTCCAAATGCAGATCAGGTAGATACTAAGACTACTGTTGATAAAGGAGCTAAGTCAAATGATTCTCAAAATGTATTGCCAAATACAGGAACAGAATCAAATGCGACTCTTGCATCTCTAGGACTTCTTGGTATGCTAGGCGGTCTCGGACTTGCTCTTAGAAAGAAAAAAGAAGACTAAAATAAAAATTTAGTCAAATGAACATTCATTCTTTTGTGTTTTAACAACGAACTAGATTGATTCTGATAGTTGTTTTATCCATAAAGTACAAAGAATGTTTAGAGAAAGAAAGCGAACAATGCTAGGATTTTGTTAAAGGGAATTCTAAGTATTGTTCGCTTTTGTGGTATAATAATTATTATGCAGAAAAAACCAACGTCAGCCTATGTGCACATCCCGTTTTGTACCCAGATTTGTTATTATTGTGATTTTTCAAAAGTTTTTATCAAGAATCAGCCAGTCGACAGCTATTTAGAGCATCTGTTAGAAGAGTTTCGTTATTATGATATTCAAAAGTTGCGGACCCTCTACATTGGTGGTGGGACACCAACAGCCTTGTCAGCTCCGCAACTGGAGGTGTTATTGAAGGGCTTGACTAAAAACTTGGACTTGTCTGTCTTGGAGGAGTTGACCATTGAAGCCAATCCAGTCGACTTGGATGCAGATAAGATAGCTGTTTTGAAGAACTCGGCTGTCAATCGTGTGTCGCTAGGTGTGCAGACCTTTGACGACAAGATGCTGAAAAAAATTGGGCGCAGTCATTTGGAGAAAGATATTTATGAAAATATCGATCGCCTGAAACTGGCTGGTTTTGACAATATCTCCATCGATTTGATTTATGCACTGCCTGGTCAGACCATGGAGCAGGTCAAGGAAAATGTGGCTAAGGCCATTGGACTTGATATTCCCCATATGAGTTTGTATAGCTTGATTTTAGAAAATCATACGGTCTTTATGAACCGTATGCGACGAGGGAAATTGCCTCTGCCTAAGGAGGAACTGGAAGCGGAGATGTTTGAGTACATCATCGCAGAGCTGGAGCGAGCTGGTTTTGAGCATTATGAGATTTCCAATTTCTCCAAACCCGGTTTTGAAAGTCGTCACAATCTCATGTACTGGGACAATGCTGAATACTATGGCATCGGTGCTGGAGCATCTGGTTATGTCAATGGAGTGCGCTATAAAAATCATGGTCCCATTCGTCATTATCTCAGTGCAGTTGAGGAAGGTAATGCTCGCATCACAGAAGAGCACCTGAGTCAAAAAGAGCAAATGGAAGAAGAAATGTTCTTGGGGCTCCGCAAGAAATCAGGGGTCTCTATGGCGCGATTTGAAGAAAAATTTGGACGGTCTTTCGATGGACTTTATGGAGAAATTGTCAGAGACTTGGTGCAACAAGGTCTCATGCAAATAGACGGTGATCGCGTGCGCATGACAAAAAGAGGTCTCTTTTTAGGAGACATCGTAGCAGAACGATTTATTTTGGAGTAGGATGATGGGCTTAACTTATCAAATGAAAATGAAAATTCCTTTTGATATGGCTGATATGAACGGTCATATCAAGCTTCCAGATGTGATTTTGCTGTCCCTGCAAGTTTCAGGGATGCAGTCGATTGAACTGGGAGTTAGTGATAAGGCCATTTTGGAAAACTATAATCTGGTCTGGATTATCACAGATTATGATATTGAGGTGGTTCGTTTGCCTCGTTTTGCGGAAGAAATCACTATCGAGACGGAAGCCCTGAGCTATAATCGACTCTTTTGCTACCGTCGCTTTACCATTTATGATGAAGCGGGACAGGACCTTATCCACATGATGGCGACCTTTGTTCTCATGGATCGAGACAGTCGAAAAGTCCATGCTGTTGAACCTGAGATTGTGGCTCCGTATCAGTCTGATTTTGATAAAAAACTTATCCGCGGACCAAAGTATGAGACTTTGGAAGAGCCAATCAGCAAGGATTACCATGTCCGTTTTTACGATTTGGATATGAATGGTCATGTCAATAACAGTAAATACTTGGACTGGATTTTTGAGGTCATGGGAGCGGACTTTTTGACCCAATATATTCCCAAGAAAATCAACCTCAAGTATGTCAAGGAAGTTCGACCAGGTGGGGTGATTACATCGGCTGTTGAACGGACTGAACTGGAAAGCAAGCATGAGATTACAAGCGACGGTGTTACCAATGCACAGGCTATTATTACTTGGCAAGAAATAGAAAAGGCTTAGGGAGAAATAGATGAAATATAAAGGCTATTTAATTGATTTAGACGGAACCATTTATAAGGGGAAAGATAGAATTCCAGCAGGAGAGGCTTTTGTTCATGAATTGCAAAAGCGGGACATCTCCTATCTCTTTGTGACTAACAATACAACCCGCACTCCTGAGAGTGTTCAGGAGATGCTGGCTCAGAATTTTAATATCGATACTCCTCTATCGACTGTCTACACAGCGACTTTGGCAACTATCGACTATATGAACGACTTGGGACTGGAAAAGACTGTCTATGTCATCGGAGAAGCAGGTCTCAAGGAAGCCATCAAGGCGGCTGGTTATGTGGAAGACAAGAAAAATCCTGCCTATGTGGTAGTAGGTCTGGACTGGCAAGTTGACTATGAAAAATTTGCGACAGCAACTCTAGCTATCCAAAAGGGTGCTCACTTTATCGGAACCAATCCTGATCTCAACATCCCTACAGAACGCGGTCTTTTGCCAGGGGCTGGTTCACTGATTACCCTACTTGAAGTAGCAACACGAGTGAAGCCTGTTTATATCGGAAAACCAAATGCTATCATTATGGACAAGGCGGTTGAGCACCTAGGTTTGGAACGTGAAGAGTTGATCATGGTTGGGGACAATTATCTGACTGATATTCGGGCTGGGATTGACAATGGCATTCCAACGCTCTTGGTGACGACAGGTTTTACCAAGGCAGAAGAAGTAGCAGACCTGCCAATCGCACCGACTCATGTGGTTTCTAGCCTTGCGGAGTGGAACTTTGATGAAAACTAAATTAACCTTTTGGAGCTCTATGCTCTTTCTCCTCTCTCTTTTTATCCTTCTGACCATTTATCTGGCTTGGATTTTTTATCCGCTGGAAATCAAGTGGTTGAACTTAACGAATCGAGTTTATCTAAAACCAGAAACCATTCAGTACAACTTTCATATCTTGATGAATTACCTGACCAATCCTTTTAGTCAGGTCCTAGAGATGCCAGATTTTCGTTCGTCAGCAGCTGGTCTGCACCACTTTGAGGTGGCCAAGAACCTCTTTCACTTGGTTCAGCTAGTAGCTCTAGTGACACTTCCAAGTTTCTATTTCTTTGTCAATAAGATTGTAAAAAAGGGCTTTTTATCTTTATTTAGTAAAGGGCTCCTGACCCTAGTGGTTTTTCCTTTGCTGATTGGACTTGGGGGAGTTTTGATTGGTTTTGACCAATTCTTTACTCTTTTCCATCAAATTCTCTTTGTGGGAGATGATACCTGGCTTTTTGACCCATCCAAGGATCCAGTTATTCTGATTTTACCAGAGACTTTCTTCCTTCATGCTTTCCTCCTCTTTTTTGCCCTCTATGAAAGCTTCTTTGGCTATCTTTATCTGAAAAGTCGTAAGAAGTGAATTGAAAGCTGTTTTTAATTTGTATATATAAAAATGCATATGATTTAAAGCTATCCTTAAGAGTGAATTAAGCAAATCCAATTGTGTCAATCGTTCGCAAACAGTCTATTTTTCTTGAAAAAATAGGCTTTTTTTCTAAAAATCTCTAGTCAAGCGCTTTATTTTTTTGTATAATAGAATTAGCAAAGTATAGATAAGAAGAGAAAAGCATGATTACACTATTTCTATCACCGAGCTGTACATCATGTCGTAAGGCTAAGGCCTGGTTAGAAAAACATAAGGTTCCCTTTGTGGAACACAATATTATGACCAGTCCTTTAACAAGAAAAGAATTGCAACACATCCTTTCCTTGACCGAAAATGGTACTGATGACATCATTTCAACTCGTTCAAAAATTTTTCAAAAATTGAATATTGATGTAGAGAGTATTTCGGTATCGGAATTGCTTCATTTGATTGAGCAGTACCCTAGTCTTTTGCGTCGTCCCATTATTATCGATGCCAAGCGCATGCAGATCGGTTTTAATGAAGATGAGATTCGTGCTTTTCTTCCTCGTAGTTACCGTAAGCAAGAACTAAAAGAAGCAAGAATGAGAGCTGGTATTAGTTAATGAACAAACAGTATAGTTACCCACTAGATTTGTCGTGGAGCACTGAAGAACTTGCTTCAGTGCTTTCTTTTTTTAATGATGTTGAAGCTGCCTATGAGGGCAAGGTAGAGGCTAAAAAGTTACTGGACTCCTATAAGGGATTCAAGGCGGTCGTGCCAAGCAAGAGTGAGGAGAAACGTTTGGGACGAGAATTTGAAACAGTTAGTGGCTATTCGCTTTACCGAGCAGTTCAGGCTGCCAAGGAAAAAGGGGAAGGAAAGATTTCTCTTGGAAAGTAAATTTGAATTTGCTAAAGAGCTAATTAAGAAAGCGGGCCAGTACATACTTGACCATATGCAGGAAGATTTGCAGGTTACGACTAAGTCCTCTCCAACAGATTTGGTGACCAGACTGGACAAGGAAGTTCAGGAGCTATTGGTTGGTGAGATTTTGTCCCGTTATCCTGAGGATAAGATTTGTGCTGAAGAAGGTTGTCTGCGAGCTTCAGTTCAAGAGGGCAAGGTTTGGGTCATTGATCCCATTGATGGGACCAATAATTTTGTGGCCCAGCAGGAAGATTTTGCTGTCATGATGGCTTATTTTGAAAATGGTCAGGGGCAGTTTGGGCTGATTTATGATGTGGTCAAAGGGGATTGTTATCACGGTGGTGGGGAATTTCCGGTTTGCCGAAACGATCAGCCCCTAGCTCCTTTTAAAACTAAACCACTTGGAGATTTTCTTATTGCAGGGAATAGTGGCATGCTGGAAACCAATGAATGGGGACTGGCTGATTTGAGTCGAGCCGTACTAGGTGTACGTGTCTATGGTAGTGCGGCCATTAGTTTTGCCAAGATTTTGTCAGGGCGTTTGTTGACCTATGTCACCTATCTGCAACCATGGGATTATGCTGCGGCTAGTATTTTAGGGGAAAGTCTGGGCTATGAGGTTGTGACTCTTTCTGGTGAAGCTCCTGATTTTCAAACCAGACAACCGGTCATGATGCTACCTCTTGAGATGCAGGAGGAAATTCAGTCCTATATTTACGAAAGGAAAAGAACTTAAATGCAATTTCCAGAAGGATTTGTTGAAAAATATGAAGAGATACTAGGAGATGAGGCAAGAGATTTTCTTGCCTCTTTTGAGGAGGAAGCGGTTTCGGCCTTTCGGGTCAATCCCTTAAAAGAAGAGCAACTTTCCTTTTCTGATGCCATTCCTCAAACCCCTTGGGGACACTATGGGAAGGTTTCAGGTAAATCGCCTGAGCATGCTACAGGTTTAGTATATTCGCAAGAACCCGCTGCTCAAATGGTGGCTCAGGTAGCCCAGCCTAGTCCTGGAATGAAGGTTTTGGATTTGGCCGCTGCACCGGGTGGTAAATCAACTCAATTAGCAGCCTATCTAGCAGGGGAAGGGCTTCTTGTTTCCAATGAAATTTCAAGCAAACGGGCTAAGATTTTAGTAGAAAACATGGAGCGCTTTGGAGCGACAAATGTCGTGGTGACCAATGAATCTGCTGACCGTTTGTCCAAGGTCTTTAAAGGCTATTTTGACCTCATTGTCCTAGATGCCCCTTGCTCAGGGGAAGGGATGTTCCGTAAGCAACCAGATGCTATGGACTATTGGAGCCTTGATTATCCGAGCCAATGTGCTAGCTTGCAAAGAGAAATTCTGGAAGATGCAGTAACCATGCTTGCAGAAGGTGGCCGTCTGGTTTATTCAACCTGTACCTGGGCACCTGAGGAAAACGAAGAGATTGTCAATTGGTTGCTGGAGGAGTATGATTTTGACTTGTTGCCAGTAGAGCATATCAATGGAATGGTAGCTGGTATTGACCTGCCAGAAACGGCTCGGATGTACCCTCATCATTTTAAGGGAGAGGGTCAGTTTGTAGCTCATCTACAGTTTAAGGGTGATAATCCAGCTCCTAAATTTAAGGCAAGTAAGAGCAATCTCAGCCGAGAACAAGTTGTCTTGTGGCAGGAATTTGCCCAAAAACACCTAAAAATCAATCTATCAGGTATCTTGCAGACGTTTGGAGATCAGCTTTATCTCTTGCCAGAACTTTTGCCAGATTTAGGGAAACTCAAGATTGCTCGCAATGGACTGCATCTAGGGACCTTTAAGAAGAAACGCTTTGAGCCTAGTTTTGCTCTTGGTCTAGCCTTGAAACCGAGTCAGGTCAAGCAGTCGGTTGAAATTGACCAAGAAGAGTTTGTAAAGTATGTGGCTGGAGAAACTGTTCAGCTGGCAGAAAGTCTGCCAAATGGTTGGTACCAAGTTTTGGTTCAAGGCAATGGTTTGGGCTTTGCTAAGGTGACTGGAAATGTTTTGAAAAATTATTTTCCTAAAGGTCTCAGATTCAAGTGAAAATGCTAGTCAAAGTAGCTTGTCTATGTTATAGTGGAAGTATGGATTTTTTTCAAATTGTCTTTCATTTTAAGTCAAAATTGGTGGGAAAGGTAACTGAGCAAATTTCTAGTAAAACTAAGCTAGTAACTTCAGTTGGCTCCCTATTTTCAAAAGAAAAATATAAATAAATTGTTGAAAAAAATCACAGCATTCACCATTATTTTCAAGGAGAAAAACAGTGAAAAAAAGGAAAAAACTCGCTCTATCCCTTGCAGCTCTTTTGCTGGCAGGTTCTTTGGCGGGATGTGCTAGCTGGATTGATCGTGGAGAATCCATGACAGCTGTTGGTTCAACGGCTCTTCAGCCCTTGGTCGAAGCAGCAGCAGATGAATTTGGCTCTATGCACATTGGAAAAACAGTCAACGTCCAAGGTGGAGGATCTGGTACAGGTCTGTCTCAGGTTCAGTCTGGAGCCGTTGATGTAGGAAATTCAGACGTATTTGCCGAGGAAAAAGACGGTATAAACGCATCCGCTCTAGTAGACCACAAGGTTGCTGTAGCGGGCTTGGCAGTGATTGTAAACAAAGAAGTTGACGTTGAAAATCTGACAACTGAACAACTCCGTAGTATCTTCACAGGCCAAGTGACCAACTGGAAAGAGGTCGGTGGAAAAGATCTAGCCATTTCTATTATCAACCGTGCAGCAAGTTCTGGTTCGCGTGCAACCTTTGATAGTGTTGTCATGGATGGCCAATCTGCCATGCAGAGTCAAGAACAGGATTCAAATGGGATGGTCAAAAACATTGTTTCCCAGACACCAGGAGCCATTTCTTACCTAGCCTTTGCCTATGTGGATGACTCGGTGAAACGCATGAAGTTGAATGGCTATGAGCCAATTGCAGAAAATGTTACAAGCAATAACTGGCCTTTGTGGTCTTACGAACACATGTATACCCTAGGTCAACCAAATGAATTGGTGGCAGAATTTCTCAACTTTGTCCTCTCAGATGAAGCGCAAAGTGGAATCGTTAAGGGGATGGGTTACATTTCTGTTAAGGAAATGAAGGTTGAAAAAGATGCTGTCGGAACGGTGACAGCGCTAGAAGGGAGTCAATAATGAATCAAGAAGAATTAGCTAAAAAATTACTTTCTCCCTCAAAGAACTCTCGTTTAGAGAAACTAGGAAAAGGTTTGACCTTTGCCTGTCTGTCTTTGATTGTCATCATTGTGGCAATGATTTTGATTTTCGTAGCCCAAAAAGGCTTGTCGACCTTCTTTGTCAATGGAGTTAATATCTTTGATTTCCTATTTGGTCAAACTTGGAATCCTTCAGGTAAACAATTTGGTGCCCTTCCTATGATTTTGGGTTCCTTTATTGTCACAATCCTGTCAGCACTTATCGCAACTCCTTTTGCCATTGGAGCAGCTGTCTTTATGACCGAAGTCTCACCAAAAGGTGCTAGAATCTTGCAACCAGCCATTGAATTGCTGGTCGGTATCCCTTCCGTTGTGTATGGATTTATCGGTTTGCAGGTCGTAGTTCCTTTTGTTCGCAGTGTCTTTGGTGGAACTGGTTTTGGGATTTTGTCAGGGATTTTCGTTCTCTTTGTCATGATTTTACCGACGGTAACCTTTATGACAACGGATAGTTTGCGTGCGGTGCCTCGTCACTACCGTGAAGCTAGTTTGGCTATGGGGGCCACTCGTTGGCAAACCATCTGGCGCGTGACCTTGAAGGCAGCGCGTTCAGGGATTTTCACAGCAGTGGTCTTTGGGATGGCGCGTGCCTTTGGTGAGGCCTTGGCCATTCAGATGGTAGTCGGAAACTCAGCAGTTGTCCCAACTTCATTGACAACACCTGCTGCGACCTTGACCTCTGTGTTGACCATGGGTATCGGAAATACCGTTATGGGAACAGTTGACAATAACGTTCTCTGGTCACTGGCCTTAGTCTTACTCTTGATGAGTTTGGCCTTCAACAGTGTGATTAAATTGATTACGAAAGAAAGAGGAAAGAAAAACTATGCACGCTAAGAAATTAGATAAAATTGCAACAGCTGTCCTCTACTCGATTGCAGGGATTATCGTTGCCATCTTGGCATCCTTGATTCTCTATATCTTGGTTCGTGGTTTGCCTCACATCTCTTGGTCTTTCTTGACTGGCAAATCATCTTCTTACCAAGCAGGTGGAGGGATTGGAATTCAGCTTTATAATTCCTTCTTCCTTTTGGTCATTACCTTGATTATCTCTGTGCCTTTGTCTATGGGAGCTGGGATTTTCCTAGCTGAATATGCCAAGAAAGGTCCTGTGACCAATTTTGTCAGAACCTGTATTGAAATCTTATCTTCACTGCCATCAGTGGTTGTGGGTCTCTTTGGTTATTTGATCTTTGTAGTTCAGTTTGAGTATGGATTTTCAATAATCTCAGGTGCCTTGGCCTTGACGGTCTTTAACCTGCCTCAGATGACGCGTAATGTTGAGGACAGTTTGAAACACGTTCACCATACGCAGCGTGAAGCTGGTCTGGCCCTTGGGATTTCTCGTTGGGAGACTGTGGTCCATGTGGTCATTCCAGAAGCCCTACCAGGTATTGTGACTGGAGTCGTCTTGGCCTCTGGTCGTATATTTGGTGAGGCTGCGGCTCTTATCTATACAGCAGGACAATCCGCTCCAGCCCTTGACTGGTCTAACTGGAATATTCTCAGTGTGACTAGCCCAATCTCTATCTTCCGTCAAGCAGAAACCTTGGCTGTCCACATCTGGAAGGTCAATAGTGAAGGAACCATTCCAGATGGAACTATCGTATCAGCAGGTTCTGCGGCCGTGCTCCTCATCTTTATCCTCATTTTTAACTTTGGAGCCCGTAAACTCGGAAGCTACTTACACAAGAAATTAACCGCTGCCTAAAGGAGAAGCCATGTCAAAATATAATTGGGATGAAAAGCATATCATCACCTTTCCTGAAGAGAAAGTGGCCCTCTCTACTAAGGATTTACATGTTTACTACGGTAAAAATGAATCTATTAAGGGCATCGATATGCAATTTGAAAAAAATAAAATCACGGCCTTAATTGGCCCTTCTGGTTCAGGGAAATCAACCTACCTCCGCAGTCTCAACCGTATGAATGATACCATTGATATTGCCAAGGTCACAGGTCAAATCCTCTATCAAGGGATTGATGTCAACCGCCCAGAAATCAACGTTTATGAGATGCGCAAGCACATTGGAATGGTCTTCCAACGCCCAAATCCCTTTGCCAAGTCTATCTACCGCAATATCACTTTTGCTCATGAACGTGCAGGGGTTAAGGACAAGCAAGTCTTGGATGAAATTGTGGAAACTTCTCTCCGTCAAGCTGCCCTTTGGGATCAGGTCAAAGACGATTTGCACAAGTCAGCCTTGACCTTATCAGGTGGTCAGCAGCAACGTCTTTGTATCGCTCGTGCTATTTCTGTTAAACCAGATATTCTCTTGATGGATGAGCCAGCGTCTGCCTTGGATCCGATTGCGACAGCCCAGCTGGAAGAAACCATGTTGGAATTAAAGAAGGACTTTACCATCATTATCGTGACCCACAGTATGCAACAGGCTGCGCGTGCTAGTGATTACACAGGATTTTTCTACTTGGGTGACTTGATTGAGTATGATAAGACGTCTAATATTTTCCAAAATGCCAAACTACAGTCAACCAATGACTACGTAACAGGACACTTTGGATAGAAAGGAAACAGTATGACAGAAGCGATTTTACAGGTGTCAGACCTGTCCGTTTACTACAATCAAAAGAAGGCCTTGAATAGTGTTTCCCTCTCTTTCCAACCCAAGGAGATTACAGCCTTGATTGGTCCATCTGGATCAGGGAAATCAACCCTCCTCAAGGCTATCAACCGCATGGGGGATCTCAATCCAGAGGTGACCACAACTGGTTCAGTAGTTTATAACGACCATAATATTTACAGCCCACGTACAGATACAGTTGAATTGCGGAAGGAAATCGGTATGGTTTTCCAACAGCCCAACCCTTTCCCTATGTCCATCTACGAAAATGTTGTCTATGGGCTTCGTATCAATGGAGTGAAGGACAAGCAGGTTCTGGATGAAGCAGTGGAAAAAGCCTTGCAACGAGCTTCTATCTGGGATGAGGTCAAGGATCGCCTACATGATTCAGCTATCGGACTTTCAGGTGGACAACAGCAACGTGTCTGCGTTGCCCGTGTCTTGGCAACCAGTCCTAAAATCATTCTCTTGGATGAACCGACTTCAGCCTTGGACCCTATCTCGGCTGGTAAGATTGAGGAAACCTTGTATGGTCTAAAAGATAAATATACCATGCTCTTGGTTACGCGTTCTATGCAACAAGCCTCTCGTATTTCTGACAAGACAGGATTTTTCCTAGATGGAGATTTGATTGAGTTTAACGATACCAAGAAGATGTTCCTCAACCCACAACACAAGGAAACAGAAGATTATATTTCAGGAAAATTTGGATAAGGAGATAAATGATGTTACGTTCTCAATTTGAAGAAGATTTAGAGAAATTGCACAACCAGTTCTACGCTATGGGACAAGAAGTGCTATCTCAAATCAATCGTACGGTGCGTGCCTTTGTTACGCATGACCGTGATTTGGCCAAGGAAGTCATCGAAGACGATGCAGAAGTAAACGAATACGAAGTGAAATTGGAGAAGAAATCATTTGAAATGATTGCCCTTCAACAACCCGTTTCTCAGGACTTGCGTACTGTTTTGACAGTCTTGAAGGCTGTATCTGACTTGGAACGTATGGGTGACCATGCTGTTTCTATTGCCAAGGCGGCAATTCGTATGAAAGGGGAGCAACGTATCCCAGCTGTTGAAGAAGAAATCAAGAAAATGGGTCGCGATGTCAAGAACTTCGTCGAAGCAGCCCTTGAACTCTACCTGAATGGTTCAGTAGACCATGCCTATGAAGTAGCAGCCATGGACGAAAAAATCAACCATTATTTTGATAGCATTCGTGACTTGGCTACAGAAGAAATCAAGAAAAATCCAGATGCCATCGTTACAGGTCGTGATTACTTCCAAGTGATTGCCTTCTTGGAACGCATTGGAGATTATGCCAAGAATATCTGTGAATGGGTTGTTTACTTTGAAACAGGTAAGATTGTCGAACTATAAAATAGGTTCATTCTGTATAAAAAGGAGCTGGAAGCCAACTGATAGCTCCTTTTCTTGAATGAAAAAAATATTTTCAAGATAAAAATTCAAAAAAGTGCTTGACAAGTAGCTTGAATAGCGTTATAATTATACAAAATCAACAGAGAGGTTGTTTATTTATGAAATCAAAAAAATGGATATTTGTTTTATGTAGTTTTCTTGCAAGTTTCTTCTTAGTAGCTTGCCAGTCAGGTTCGAATGGTTCTCAGTCAGCTGTTGAGGCCATTAAGCAAAAGGGGAAATTAGTTGTGGCGACTAGTCCTGACTATGCACCTTTTGAATTTCAGTCTTTAGTTGACGGGAAAAATCAGGTAGTCGGTGCGGACATTGATATGGCTCAAGCTATCGCTGATGAACTTGGGGTGAAGTTGGAAATCTCAAGCATGAGTTTTGACAATGTTTTAACCAGTCTTCAAACTGGTAAGGCTGACCTAGCAGTTGCGGGAATTAGTGCTACTGACGAGAGAAAAGAAGTTTTTGATTTTTCAATCCCTTACTATGAGAACAAGATTAGTTTCTTGGTTCGTAAAGCTGATGTAGAAAAATACAAGGATTTAACTAGCCTTGAAAGTGCTAATATTGCAGCCCAAAAAGGGACTGTTCCAGAATCTATGGTCAAGGAACAATTACCAAAAGCACAGCTGACTTCCCTAACCAATATGGGGGAAGCAGTTAATGAATTGCAGGCTGGAAAAGTAGATGCTGTTCATATGGATGAGCCTGTTGCCCTTAGCTATGCTGCTAAAAACGCGGACCTAGCTGTCGCAACTGTCAGCTTGAAGATGAAGGACGGCGAAGCCAACGCAGTTGCCCTTAGAAAAAATAGTGCTGATTTGAAAGAAGTGGTGGACAAGGTCATCCAAAAACTCAAGGATGACGGCACCTACCAAAAATATCTTGAAAAGGCAGCAACCTTAACAGAAGTTGAAGAATAATACTCAATGAAAATCAAAGAGCAAACTAGGAAGCTAGCCGCAGGTTGCTCAAAGCACTGCTTTGAGGTTGTAGATAAGACTGACGAAGTCAGCTCAAAACACTGTTTTGAGGTTGTGGATAGAACTGACGAAGTCAGTAACCATATCTACGGTAAGGCGACGCTGACGTGGTTTGAAGAGATTTTCGAAGAGTATAAAAAAAGCAGAGTTGGAAGTCATTCCAATTCTGCTTTTAAATAGTTTAAAACCTTTTCCAGATTGTCTAAGGATACCTTGGCAAATTGATAAGG
>NZ_VMLY01000023.1:0-4819 GCF_013276905.1 Streptococcus sp. 3109
TTTGATACTCAATGAAAATCAAAGAGCAAACTAGGAAGCTAGCCGCAGGCTGTACTTGAGTACGGCAAGGTGAAGCTGACGTGGTTTGAAGAGATTTTCGAAGAGTATAAATTTAAGTTACTGCTGTTATTCTTAGAGTCACGTGTTTCAATACAATACTCTTTAAGCGTATTTAAATTGGTTTTATACTAAAGCATTGATCATCGTTAATGAAAAATAGAAAAATCTCTAATAAAATTAAAAAATACTCATTCAAACTCAATAATTATCAGTTATAATACTTGAATGCTATAAATTTAAATGTTATAATCAGTTAAAGTGTTTACAATCATATAGCAATCTTTTTTAAGATGTTCTTCTCTTAATATTACTAAAAAATTTAAGGGGGGGGCTTTTTATTTGCCCTAATGCTTTAAATCAACACGAATAAAATAAATCAAGGAGGTTGAATCTCATGAAGAGAGGTCAACAAGATTTTAGAACTGAAAGATACCTTCGATATGGTATTCGTAAGTATAGTTTTGGGGCAGCATCAGTGGCAATTGCGGCTGGTTTGATGTTTCTTGGAGCTGGTGCGGTATCAGCAACAGAAGTAGAAGGAGTTAATGAACTATCTTCAACAGCTACTCCAACACCGACCATAGGCGATGAGGGTGCTAATCAAGGTGCTAACTCATCTAAATCCACTACTTATGACGCAAAACCAGTCCTAACTAGGGACGGCGGTGAAGATACTGCCTCATCCCAAGCTAGCGATGAGAATACCGAAGCAGCGGCAACTGAATCCTCTACAGAAACAGTTGCAGATAAGACGGAACTACAATCGAAAATTTTGACCTTACGTACTGCAATCCAGTCGGCTACTAAGGGGACAGACAGTCTAGCTCTTGACTTTGCTAATCAAACATTGACAAGTGCGCAAGCAGTTTTAGAAGCTAAACCAAGTCAAGAAGAGGTCGCTCAGCAAGTCCAAGCCCTAACAAATGCTATTACTGTAATCGCAGAGGCATCTAGTCAAGCACAAGCTAATCAAGTCGATACAGCAGAAACAAATCAATCATCTGAAAAAGTAGAGTTAGAAAAGCGAGTGTCAGAGGCGGATGTAACCAATCGTTTAGCAAATAGTTTTTTGGAAAAAGAAGCAAATGATTCAAGCCTTTCTGAAGATGTCAAGAGTGCTATTAGAGCTGCCATAGCCAGCAATGCTGCTAAAATTACAGAAGCAAAGGCTGCTTTAGCAAATGGTGATGCGAGTGCCCAAGCCCTTAACCAATCGATGGCAGAACTGAAGTCATCTATTGAAGCTGTATATGTTACTCTCCGTAAAACAGGCAAAGAAGAATTTTCTGTTTCCTTGGCTGATACGCCTCCTGCCGGTGGTGTAATTGCACAACCAAATGCCAAAGATTATATATCCATTCCGCAGGGGGATGGCACTTATAAGATAGTTTCAACAGCTATAACAGAAGCCTCTGCAACAGGTAAGGATATCTATACCTTTGGTGCAACTGCCGCTACAAGAGGAGATGTCTCAACGGATAGAATCAGTGGAGATATTACGACTCTGGAAGCAGTCGTGTGCTCTCACCAACGGACAGGTACCGACACGAATCCTGGCAACTCAGGTCAAGGAAATAATAATAAAGGTCGAATGGATTTTCCTCTAACCAAGGAACAAGCAGAAGCCTTGGCTGCAGAAGCTCCCCTCTGGAAAGGAAAACTCCGTGCAGATGGGTCAACAATTTCAACAGGTAATAATGTAGTTTTTGGTGCAGGAGGAGGATATGAATACCTTGCAACCCACATCTATCACTATGTCTATGAACAAGGTACTGACCGTGTTTATATCGAAAAAATCAAGGGACGATTTAGTGTGACAGAGAAAGCAGCCAAAGCTGGCTGGGAGGTTTCAAAGGTAGAGCCGACAAACTTACCAACAGGTTTAACCTATAATGCAGCTACAGATACTATTCAGGGGAAGATTGTGACAGATGGTCTGGCAAATGGGGTATATGATACGCGGATGTATGTGACCTATACCAATAAACAGACCAATGCTACTGTACGTGCAGTGTACCGAAATCTTCGTGGGGGTTGGATTGGTTGGCAAGATACAACTCCACCAAACATTGGAACCAATGGAGAGGTCTTTGAAGGAAAGGTTGGTAAAAGTAGCTTTACCAATGAACAAGGTCACTCTACAAATAGTATTGATATCCACTACTCAGATACTTCAGGTTCTCGTGCTATGTCTGGCGGTGCTAATGTTAGCTATACGCTAGCAGATGGGACGAATGTTACAGTCCGTAATCAATACGGACCAAGTACTACAGGAATCTCGGGTAATATTGTGACAGCTACTGGAACAGCTCGTGCCGTGGATACAGAGATTCCGGGATTGACCTATGCACTAGATGGTAGTAAACCCTTAACTAGTCCTGACGGTGTGACTACGGGTTATACAGGGAAGGCCTTGATTAGTGGGACTCCAACGGAAGCTGGTATTTATTATGTTACAGCCTATGCTAAGGACTGGAACCAGCCAACAGGTGCAAATGGTTGGACAACCCAGGGGCAAGAAACCCATGCAGGTATCACAGTTAAGGTAGCACCGAAAATTGATGTCCTCAACATTGCTGCATATGGAACAGAAGTCCCAGTGACTATCTCTAAAGGAGCTACCTATGCCAAGGTAACCATGCCTGATGGAAGTGTCACAGCACTTGAAAATAGAGAAGGCAAGTGGTATGTTGCCGCGGAGGGAACTACAAATACAGCAGTGACAGCTGGTGAATTAGTCGGAACAGTTGGTGAACAATTTAAATTAAAAGTTACAAGTGAAATGACAGCAACAGCTGGTGTAAATAAGATATCTGTTTATGCTAAAACAGAAGCTGTTACAGCATCCTTGATGCGTTCATCTGTCACACTCCAAGATAATGATAACTCGTCACATGTTGCAACCTTGAATAAAACAAGTGGACGTTGGGAACTACCAGCTGAATATGCGACTGTTAGAACCGATCACAGAGATGGTACTTATGATGTAACGAATAGAGAAGTTTACACCTCTGTGCAAGCGGATGGCTCTATCAAGTTCTATATTTATGCCTATAACCGTAGTTATGATGCTACAGGAAAGGTTACAGCAGTTAATGATGTGACTCGTAAAGAAACAGTTTATGCGAGAGAAAATACCTTAGCTACAAGAGTTGGGAATGGAACCTATGTAACAGTTTCTTACGATAAAGCTACGAACACATGGTCGTCATCGGATCAGTCAGTAGTGACAGCTAGAAAGACAGATGCTGATCATTGGGAAGTATCTACTTCATCAGGATTTTCTGGTGTGGTTAAGGCTACTACAGCAGAATCAACGGACGAAGCTACGATTATCAATAGAAAACCAACTGTTACTTCGACTTCTTATACAACTAAGATGAATACAACTGTAGACTTAGTAGATCGCAGTTTGGACGGAGTAAGTACGGTAACAACTAATGCTCATGTGACAGTAGCTGATGCAGAAGATGACTCACTTCCATCTACAAGTGATGCTGAGAAAACTTTCAAGACTAGTCACAATACCAAGATAACAACTATTACAGTAACTGATCCAAATGGTGGGGTGGTTGCATCTTACACAAAGACTGGTGATGCTCATAATTACCCAGATGCAACAAGCTTAAAATTGACAGAAGTTGGTGTTTATACGGTTACAGTAGATGTTATGGATAGTAATACTAACCTAGTTGATGAGACAAACGTTGGTGAGACAACAGCAGGGACAGATCATGGTGCAAACACATCCACGGCAAGAACAGTCTACACTATTACTGTTACTCCTCTGGATATAGAGGGTCAACCTACGAAATCATTGGCTATTCAAGGACGTCCACAATCAGGTAACCCAACATTTGAGTTTAAAACAGATACCGAAACTGAGACTGAGAAAGAGACAGAGATTGATCAGGGAACAAAACTCTATAGCCTTGAAGGAGCGATAGATGGCTCTGTAACGGCTACAAAAGATGGTAAGACAATAGGTACTTACAAGATTGATAAAGATACAGGATTGGTCACTTTCACTCCTGAAAAAGACTTTACAGGGGAAGCACCAGCAGTTACAGTACGTTTGACAGTAACATTTGCTAATGATACTACTGGCAACCCACTCACTGCAACTGCGACAGCTACCTACACCCCAACAGTTATTCCAGTAACTCCAAGCTCTGAAGCTTCTAAGACAACTGGGCCGCAAGGACAAGCCCAGACTTCAGTTATTAAGTATGACACTGCAGATACAGACGCTAGCACTGTGAACTTTACTAAAGGTAGTGCTCTGGTTGAAACTGTTGAGAAGTCTGTCGATCTAGATAAAGGAACGGTAACGCTTCTTGATGCCAATGGAGCAGAAACTACAACTGTCACAGTGGCCAATCAAGGTACCTATAGTCTAAACAAAGACACCAACACCATCACCTTCCAACCTCTTTCAAGTTTCGTAGGAAAGGCAACTCCAGTAACAGTTCAAGTGAAGGATGACAACGGAACAGCGACAACAACGACTTACACTCCAACGGTAACAGCTGTGACCATGACATCTGAAGATGCTACATCGACTGGTATTCAAGGGGCTACTCAAAGTGGAACTCCAGAATTTGAAACATCAGATCCATCAGTAACGATTGCAACACGTCAGTTGCTTGATCCATCAACGATGCAACCAACTACTAGTGTTACAATTGCAAATGAAGGAACATACACAATTGAACCAACAACAGGTCTTGTGACCTTCGTACCAGATCCATCATACAAA
>NZ_VMLY01000024.1:0-54239 GCF_013276905.1 Streptococcus sp. 3109
TTGATTGAGACAGACTATCAGATTAAGACAGGACTTTATGAAAAAGGTTTCCTTTTTGAAAAGGCACTCTTACAGATTGCTAGTCAGGTAAATTGAAATTATTTTTGAAACTATAACCCGTGTCAAGATTATCTTGTCGTGGGTTTCTTGCTGATTTGCTTGTTTTATACTCAATGAAAATCAAAGAGCAAACTAGGAAACTAGCCGCAGGTTGCTCAAAGCACTGCTTTGAGGTTGTAGATAGAACTGACGAAGTCAGCTCAAAACACTGTTTTGAGGTTGTGGATAGAACTGACGAAGTCAGCTCAAAACACTGTTTTGAGGTTGCAGATAGAACTGACGAAGTCAGTATCATATACCTACGGCAAGGCGACGTTGACGCGGTTTGAATTTAATTTTCGAAGAGTATAAGAAAAAATCAGTCCCCTAAAGGAGCAGATTATGAAGTTATTGTCTATCGCCATCCCTAGCTATAATGCCGCAGCCTATCTTCATTACTGTGTGGAGTCGCTAGTGATTGGTGGTGAGCAAGTTGAGATTTTGATTATCAATGACGGATCTCAGGACCAGACTCAGGAAATAGCTGAGCGTTTAGCCAGCAAGTATCCTAGCATCGTTAGAGCCATCTATCAGGAAAACAAAGGCCATGGCGGTGCGGTCAATCGCGGCTTGGCGGAGGCTTCTGGGCGCTATTTTAAAGTAGTTGACAGTGATGACTGGGTGGATCCTCGTGCCTACTTGAAAATTCTTGAAACCTTGCAGGAACTTGAGAGCAAGGGTCAAGAGGTTGACGCCTTTGTGACCAATTTTGTCTATGAAAAAGAAGGTCAGTCTCGCAAGAAGAGTATGAGTTATGAGTCAGTCTTGCCTGTCCAGCAGATTTTTGGCTGGGATCAGGTCGGAAATTTCTCAAAAGGCCAGTATATCATGATGCATTCGCTGATTTATCGGACAGATTTGTTGCGAGCGAGCCAGTTCCAACTGCCTGAACATACTTTTTATGTCGATAATCTTTTTGTCTTTACCCCCCTTCAGCAGGTCAAGACCATGTACTATCTGCCTGTCGATTTCTATCGTTATTTGATTGGGCGTGAGGACCAGTCTGTCAATGAGCAAGTGATGATTAAGCGCATTGACCAGCAACTGAAAGTCAATCGACTCTTGGTAGACCAGCTTGATTTATCCAAAGTGAGCCACCCCAAAATGCGAGAATATTTGCTGAATCATATTGAGATTACGACGGTGATTTCCAGTGCCCTGCTCAACCGAGCTGGAACAGCGGAACATCTGGCAAAAAAACGGGAGCTGTGGACCTATATTCAGCGGGAAAATCCAGAGGTTTTTCATGCTATCCGCAAGACCATGTTGAGTCGTTTGACCAAACATTCAGTCTTGCCAGCTCGCAAACTTTCCAATGTTGTCTATCAAATCACCAAATCTGTTTATGGATTTAATTGATATAAGTATTTTATAAGAGGGATTTAAGAAAAATTTTAACTTTTTCTTAGTCCTTTTTAATTTTAGGAGATTATACTAGAGTCATCAAATAAAGAAAAACTCTAAGGAGAATCCTATGAAATTCAATCCAAATCAAAGATATACTCGTTGGTCTATTCGCCGTCTTAGTGTCGGTGTTGCCTCAGTTGTTGTGGCCAGTGGCTTTTTTGTCCTAGTTGGTCAACCAAGTTCTGTACGTGCCGATGGGCTCAATCCAACCCCTGCTCAAGTCTTACCTGAAGGGGAATCGGTAACGAAAGAGGGTGACTTAGCAGAAACTCAGGGAGACACCGTTCTTGCTCAAGCGAAACCTGAGGCCGTTACTGGAAATACAAACTCACTTTCTACACCTACAGAAGGAACTGAAGTGAGCGAGGAAACAAGCCCTTCTCGTCTGGATACACTTTTTGAAAAAGGTGAAGAAGCTCAAGAAAATCCAGAGCTAACAGATGTCTTAAAAGACGCTGTAGATACAGCTGATGTGGATGGGACACAAGCAACTCCAGAAGATATTAAAAAAGCTGTCGATGAGGATGTTAAAGACAGTATCGATGTCCCAGCGGGCTACCTAGAACAAGCCAAAGCTTCCGGTCCTTTCTTGGCTGGTGTAAACAAACCGCTTAAATATGAACTTTTCGCAGGCGATGGTATGTTGACTCGTCTCTTGCTCAAAGCATCTGACAAGGCTCCATGGTCAGATAATGGTAAGGATAAAAATGAAAAAATTCCACCAGTGAAAAATTTACCTGATGGCAAGTATTACTATCAAGTATCTTTGAATGGTAACACTACAGGTAAGCAAGATCAGGATTTGTTAGATACACTTCGTACTAATGGTACAAATACCTATGAAGCTACCCTGACTGTCTATGAAGCAGCCGGTGATAAACCAAATTTGAATAAGGTTGTCAAGGAACGTAAAGTCAATATTACCTTGAACGGTCTTGTAACAAGAAGCGATGTTAACTCTGCAGTTGAAAACAACGTTAAAGACAGTATCGATGTTCCAGCAGCTTATCTTGAAAAAGCTGAAGGAAAAGGTCCTTTCACTGCCGGTGTAAATCAAGTAATTCCTTATGAATTCTTCGCTGGTGATGGTATGTTGACTCGTCTCTTGCTCAAAGCATCTGACAAGGCTCCATGGTCAGATAATGGTACAGCTAAAAATCCTGCTTTATCTCCATTAGGAGAAAATGTGAAAACAAAAGGTCAATATTTCTATGAAGTAGACTTAAATGGCAATACTGTTGGTAAACAAGGTCAAGATTTAATTGATCAGCTTCGTGCTAATGGTACTCAAACTTATAAAGCTACTGTTAAAGTTTACGGTAACAAAGATGGTAAAGCAGATTTGACAAATGTCGTAGCAACTAAACAAGTTACTATTAAGATAAATGTTAAAGAAACATCAGGCACAGCAAATGGTTCATTCTCACCTTCTAACTCTGGTTCTGGCGTGACTCCGATGAATCACAGTCATGCTACAGGTGCGACTCATCAAACAGCTGCTGACCATAAGGACATGATGGCACCAGCCAAAGAGACTGATAAAGCAATGCCAGCAAATGACCAAATGGAAAAATCAGGTATGAAGACTGAGACTCCAGCTCCAGGTACTACAGATAGCATGCCTGCTGACACCATGACAAGCTCTACCAATACGATGGCAGGTGAAAACATGGCTGCTTCTGCCAATAAGATGGCTGATACGATGATGTCAGACAAGATGATGTCAGATGATAAAGCTATGCTACCAAATACTGGTGAAGCTCAAACATCAATGGCAAGTATTGGTTTCCTTGGGCTTGCACTCGCAGGTTTACTCGGTGGTCTAGGTTTGAAAAACAAAAAAGAAGAAAACTAATCAGCTAAGGAAATAAATGATGGATAGTGGGCTGACTAAGGCTAGTTTACCAACTCAATCAGCTATCAGGACTTTCTTTCAATAGCAGATTAAAATCATCGTAAAACAATAAAAATAGTGTTATACTTAAAGCAGTATAGCACTGTTTTTATCAAAGGAGAGACAGATGGGAAAGACAATTTTACTCGTTGACGACGAGGTAGAAATCACCGATATTCATCAGAGATACTTAATTCAGGCAGGTTATCAGGTCTTGGTAGCCCATGATGGACTGGAAGCGCTAGAGCTGTTCAAGAAAAAACCGATTGATTTGATTATCACAGATGTCATGATGCCTCGGATGGATGGTTATGATTTAATCGGTGAGGTTCAATACTTATCACCAGAGCAGCCTTTCCTATTTATTACTGCTAAGACCAGTGAACAGGACAAGATTTACGGTCTGAGCTTGGGAGCAGATGATTTTATTGCTAAGCCCTTTAGCCCTCGTGAGCTGGTTTTGCGGGTTAACAATATTTTGCGCCGCCTTCATCGTGGGGGCGAAACAGAGCTGATTTCCCTTGGCAATCTGAAAATGAATCATAGTAGTCATGAAGTTCAAATAGGAGAAGAAATGCTGGATTTGACTGTTAAATCATTTGAATTGCTGTGGATTTTAGCTAGCAATCCAGAGAGAGTTTTCTCCAAGACAGACCTCTATGAAAAGGTCTGGCAAGAAGACTATGTGGATGATACCAATACCTTGAATGTGCATATCCATGCTCTTCGACAGGAGTTGGCAAAATATAGTAGTGACCAAACGCCCACTATTAAGACAGTTTGGGGCTTGGGATATAAGATAGAGAAACCGAGAGGACAAACATGAAACTAAAAAGTTATATTTTGGTTGGATATATTATTTCAACCCTCTTAACCATTTTGGTTGTTTTTTGGGCTGTTCAAAAAATGCTGATTGAGAAAGGTGAGATTTATTTTTTGCTTGGAATGACCATCGTTGCCAGCCTTGTCGGTGCTGGGATTAGTCTCTTTCTCCTATCGCCTGTATTTACGTCGTTGGGCAAACTCAAGGAACATGCCAAGCGGGTAGCGGACAAGGATTTTCCATCAAATCTGGAGGTTCAAGGACCTGTAGAATTTCAGCAATTAGGCCAAGCTTTCAATGAAATGTCCCATGATTTGCAGGCAACCTTTGATTCCTTGGAAGAAAGCGAACGAGAAAAGGGCTTGATGATTGCCCAGCTATCGCATGATATCAAGACTCCCATTACTTCGATTCAAGCGACAGTAGAAGGGATTTTGGATGGGGTTATCAAGGAAGGAGAACAGGAGCATTATCTAGCAACCATTGGGCGTCAGACGGAAAGGCTCAATAAACTGGTTGAAGAGTTGAATTTTTTGACTCTAAATACAGCTAGAAATCAGGTGGAAACTACTAGCAAAGACAGCATTTTTCTGGATCAGCTCTTGATTGAGTGCATGAGTGAGTTTCAGTTCTTGATTGAGCAGGAGGAGCGAGATGTCCATTTGCAGGTAATCCCAGAGTCTGCCCGGATTGAGGGAGATTATGCCAAACTTTCTCGTATCTTGGTGAATCTGGTCAATAACGCTTTTAAATACTCAGCACCAGGAACCAAACTGGAAGTGGTGGCTAAGCTGGAGAAGAACCAGCTTTCAATCAGTGTGACCGATGAAGGACAGGGGATTGCCCCAGAGGACTTGGAGAATATTTTCAAACGCCTTTATCGTGTCGAAACTTCACGTAACATGAAGACAGGTGGGCATGGCTTAGGGCTTGCGATTGCGCGTGAATTGGCTCATCAATTGGGTGGGGAAATCACAGTCAGCAGTCAGTACGGCCTCGGAAGCACCTTTACCCTCCTTCTTAACCTCTCTGGCAATGAAAATAAAGCTTAAAACCCCTTTACAAATCTAGCCATTCATGGTAGAATGGATTTTGTGCGAAATATCAGCAGGAAAGCATGAAGCTCGTCAACAGGTGTCTTATGATAAGTAACCTTGGCTGTTTAGGCGAAGGGCATCTGCACGAATCAGGGCTTTCTAAGTGACTATTTCCACCGAAATATTATTTATATCAGGAGGACATTCACATGTCACGTTATACAGGACCATCTTGGAAACAAGCTCGTCGCCTTGGCCTTTCACTTACAGGTACAGGTAAAGAATTGGCACGTCGTAACTACGTACCAGGACAACACGGACCAAACAACCGTTCTAAATTGTCAGAATACGGTTTGCAATTAGCTGAAAAACAAAAACTTCGTTTCACTTACGGTGTAGGTGAAAAACAATTCCGTAACTTGTTCGTACAAGCTACAAAAATCAAAGGTGGAATCCTAGGTTTCAACTTCATGCTTCTTTTGGAACGTCGTTTGGATAACGTTGTTTACCGTCTTGGTCTTGCGACTACTCGTCGTCAAGCTCGTCAATTCGTAAACCACGGTCACATCCTTGTTGACGGAAAACGCGTTGATATCCCATCATACCGCGTAACTCCAGGTCAAGTGATCTCAGTTCGTGAGAAATCATTGAAAGTTCCAGCAATCCTTGAAGCAGTAGAAGCTACTCTTGGACGTCCAGCATTCGTATCATTCGACGCTGAAAAATTGGAAGGTTCATTGACTCGCTTGCCAGAACGCGACGAAATCAACCCAGAAATCAACGAAGCACTTGTCGTTGAATTCTACAACAAAATGCTTTAATTTTAAGAAATATCTTACAGAAAGCCTACAACAGTGGGCTTTTTGCTTTGTCTTAAAACGTTGATTTCTGGGTTTGTATAGAGATTTGTTAGTAAGGTTATTTGTGTATCTAAGTCTATCTATTCCAATAATTAAGTGATGTTGATGATATAAATCTGGTATGATATAATGTTTTGGCCCCCTCAATTTAATGAAGGGAGGTGTTACATATGTTAGAAACTTTACTCACAGTGTTTCTAGCTCCGTTACTTATTAACGTGTTATCTGAGCTTTTCAAGTTATGGCTTAAGAAACGTAAGAAGTAATGGTTAACCCTTTAAGAGGGTAGCAAAAAACCCCATCGGTGGCACGGTGGGGCTTTTTAGTTACATATGCTGTAACTTTACTCACATTGTAAGTTCATTCTAACATATAACACCCAATATTTCAAGTTTTTATTTTTATATTTCCTCAGAGTGTGTTTGTGGTTTGAGTCCATTTTACTGAAATTAGAACCCGTGTTACCAATTTCCATTTTGCATATCAGGTATAATATAGGTAAACAATGATGACATTGGTTAAGTAGAGTCCTAAAATTACCTGAATCAAATCAGTTTTACAAAAAAGATTGTAGGACGAGTAGAGTTTGAATTGAAATATAAGATAATTAACAAAAAGAAAAAACGCTGATCAAGCGTTTTTCTTCTGTATTGATTCGTATTGAATGCTTACTTCACTTCTGTAAACACAACGTGTTTGCGAAGTTTTGGTGAGTATTTCTTCAATTGAAGACGGTCTGGAGTATTACGTTTGTTTTTAGAAGTAAGGTACAAGCGTTCACCAGATTCTTTGTGTTCAAGTGTAATATTTACGCGCATGGTATCTCCCTTCTATTATTCAGCTGATGCAGCTTTAGCGATTTTACGTCCTTTGTAGTATCCTTTAAGTGATACACGGTGAGAACGTGAGTAATCTCCAGTAGTTTCGTCAAAGTTTACAGATGGAGCTGTTACTTTGTAGTGTGTACGACGTTTGTTTTTCTTCGCTTTTGAAGTGCGACGTGCAGGTACTGCCATTTTGATTTCTCCTTTAGGTATTTATATTCGATTCAATCTACTGATTTTCATCAACCATACTAGGATAACACATTTTTTTTGTAAAGTAAAGTTACTTGACAAAAAAAGATGAAAAAATTCTCCTGTCTGACAAGTCGGACAGGAGAAGATGTTAAATATCAATCTCAAATGGTTCGTCAATGGTTTCTGATACGTATTTTCCGTCTTTCTTCCGTTGCTTGACACACTCTGTGAGGAGATATTCGATTTGCCCATTGACTGAACGAAAGTCGTCTTCTGCCCATGATGCGAGTGCAGCGTATAACTTTGTTGAGAGTCGAAGGGGGATCTGCTTTTTTTTAGCTTCAGCCATCTTTAGTAAAGACTTCCTGTGTTGACAATTGGTTGTGCATCATGATTGCCACAAAGAACGACAAGGAGATTTGAAACCATGGCAGCTTTTCGTTCTTCGTCAAGTTCTACCAATTCCCCTTCATTGAGCCGTTCTAGTGCCATTTCAACCATTCCTACAGCACCATCTACAATCATCTTCCGTGCATCAATAATGGCAGATGCTTGTTGGCGTTGAAGCATAACGGCAGCAATTTCTGGAGCATAAGCTAGGTAAGTGATACGTGCTTCAAGGATTTCCAAGCCAGCATCCTCAACACGACTTTGGATTTCTTCACGAATACGGTTAGCAACAATTTCGCTAGAGCCACGGAGACTACCTTCATCTGCTTGCCCGTCACCCGTAGTATCCACATTAGGAGACACATCGTAAGGATAGATGCGGACAATATTACGGAGGGCGCTATCACATTGCAATGAAAGATATTCTTTGTAGTTATCAACGTTGAAGACTGCCTTAGCGGTATCGACAACTCTCCAAGTTACCGCGATACCGATTTCTACAGGGTTTCCTAAGCAATCATTGATTTTTTGACGAGAATTGCTCAAGGTCATGACTTTGAGGGAAATCTGTTTCTTGCCAATTTCAAGATTTACATCATTGCCATTTGATGATTTAGCTCCTAAAAAAGGAGATTTTGTGCTAACATCACCACTTTGTCCAAGTCGAGTGTGGTTTGCAGGGTTGACTGCTACGCTGAAGGGATTGACAAAGTAAAAGCCAGGTTCTTTGATGGTACCTGTATAGTTACCAAAGAGTGTCAGAACCAGAGCCTCCTGAGGTTTGACAACTTTTAAACCAGCATGAGTTAGCGCTGCAATTACGATTAGTAAAGGTCCGATAATAATTCCAAAAATGTTTTCCGAACCAACACCCATTATAAATATAAAGACACCAAGTACGAGCGTCAACTCAATGAGAATCAATGCGAATACACCATTTGGTTTTGAATTGATTAGTTTTTCAGTCATAAGAATGACCTCCCATTATTTGATATCTAAATAATATCGCTTTAATTTATAAATTCAAGAAAAAGTAGAAAAATAATCACTAAAAACTTTCAGCCCAATAATTTCTTTTAAAAGGTGAGATTATATTGTGCTCAAATACTCTTTTATTCTTATAACTTTTACACTATAATTGTAGTTAGAAAGGAAGAGAAATGTTTGATTATAGAGCACTAGTTATTTTGATGACTTTGATGGATCATTGTGAGCTATCATTATATGAATTATCTGTTAAGGTGAGCTTACCTATAAAGGAAGTCAAAGAAGGAATAGATTATTTAGTGCCTTATCTAGCTAATAAGGGGATAGTGCTGGATAAAAAGCAAGGTCGCTATAGTTTATCAAATCGTACGAAGCAGTCTTTGACAGATATTATTAAGTCGGATGAATTGGTTTTACCAAAGTCGACTCGCTTAGCTTTAATCTATCTTTACACTTTTTGCCGATTAGATTTTATATCGAATAATCATTACCAAGACTTTTTGAAAGTAAGTAAGAATACAACCTTATCTGATATTCAATCATTAAGAAAGATTATGTTAGATAATGATTTGGAGCTAGGGTACAGTAGAGCAAAAGGTTATACTTTACACGGTTCAGAGTGGAATAAGCACCGTTTAGCTTTTCAAATGGTTAGTGAGTTGCTGGAATCCTCCATAGGGATTTGGGGTTTGGATTATGTTTTATCCAGTTGGGGGTATTCATTAACTTATGATTTGATAAATCAGGTAGTTAAAGATTATTATGAGAAGCTACAGCTAGTACCTATTGTTAATCAATTAAAAGTTTGCCTTTTCGGTTTAGTATTCATTCTGTGTAGGTATCAAAGGGATGTTGAAAGAGTATGTCTTTCAGAGACATTAGTATCTCCTGTTATTCAAGATATAACCACTATTTTATTGGATACAGTGGTTGATTTGGGAATTATAGATACGGTGTTTTCTGAGGATGATTATCGCTATATCACAGTTTTATTATCAAGTTGCTTTGAAGGTGAAGTAGATGTTGCTCCGGTTTACTTTAATCAATTAACAGAGGCTATTATAAGTAGAATGGAAGATATTTCTTTGTTACATTTTAAACAAAGGGAAGGATTGAGAGAAAATCTTCGCCGCCACCTTATACCGGCTTACTATAGATTAAAGTTCGGCCTACCTAGTTCAAATGAATATGTATTGCATGTTAAAGAACATTATCCTGATTTATTTGAATTAGTCAAAGATTCTTTGATGCCCTTGATGGACGCTATTGACAATCCCATACCTGATAGTGAAACAGCATATTTTGTTATCCATTTCGGAGGTTATTTAAAGAAAGCAGATACTTTGCCTCAAAAATGGTATAAAGCAGCAATCATTTGTCCTAATGGTGTTAGTTCTTCATTGATGTTAAAAGAGAATCTATTAGCATTATTTCCTCAAATTGAGTTTATAGGAACCTCAAAGATTGATGATTTACAGGTGAAAGTTAGTAGTGACTATGATATGGTTTTTTCTACCATAAAGGTGGAGACAGAAAAGCCAAATTATCTAGTTTCGGTTATGATGACTGAAGAGCAAGCAATACAACTAGTAGAACTAGTGTTAAAAGATTTTCCGAATTTAGAGTATGAAGATTTTGAGATTGAACAAATCCTGAATATTGTCAAAAGATATGGAATTATTACACAAGAATTGGAATTAAGATTGGCGTTAAAGAATTATCTTTATCAAAAAAATGATAGAAAGGAAATTGTACCAGTGCTAGAACAACTTATTACCAAAGAAACCTATCAGGTTAGTTCGCAAAAATTAGGATGGAAGGAGGCGATTCGTTTAGCAGCTAAACCGCTTTTGGATCAAGATAAGATAACTGAGAACTATCCTGAGGCAATGATTCGAAAAGTAGAAGAGTTTGGGCCTTTTATTAATTTAGGGAAGGGAGTAGCAATTCCTCACGCTCGGCCAGATGAAGGTGTGAATGAAATAGGAATGTCAATGTTAGTTTTGGAAGAACCGATTTATTTATTGGACAATCCAGAACAAGAGGTAAGATTGTTGATTTGTATTGCAGCCATTGATAATGAGAGTCATTTAAAGGCTTTGTCACATTTAACAACAATTTTAAGAGATAAAAATCATGTTCAAACTTTAATATCATCAAAAAACTATGATGACATTAAAATGATAATTAAACAGGAGGATTAGATAATGTTAAAAATTGGTACAGCTTGTGGTTCAGGATTAGGTTCAAGTTTTATGGTACAGATGAATATTGAATCTGTATTGAGTGATTTGAATGTTTCGGATGTAGAAGTTGAACATTATGATTTAGGTGGAGCAGATCCAAATGCAGCTGATATTTGGATTGTTGGTCGTGATCTAGCTGATTCAGCTAGTCATCTTGGAGATGTTCGTATCTTAAATAGTATTATTGATATGGACGAACTACGAGAATTAATTACTAAAATTTGTGAAGAAAAAGGACTTATATAGGAGGCTAGCGTCATGATGAAGTTCATATTGGATATTGTTAGTACACCAGCTATTTTAGTAGCTTTAATTTCAATCTTAGGATTAGTTCTTCAGAAGAAGAAATTACCTGATATTATTAAAGGTGGAATTAAGACCTTTGTTGGTTTCTTAGTTGTATCTGGTGGTGCAGGAATTGTACAAAATTCTTTAAATCCATTTGGTACCATGTTTGAGCATGCTTTTCATTTATCTGGCGTTGTGCCGAATAATGAAGCAATTGTAGCTGTAGCTTTAACAACATATGGCTCAGCTACTGCAATGATTATGTTTGCAGGCATGGTGTTCAATATCTTAATCGCTCGTTTTACTCGATTTAAATATATCTTTTTAACAGGGCACCACACTCTATATATGGCGTGTATGATTGCGGTCATTTTATCAGTTGCTGGCTTTACTAGCCTGCCTCTTATCTTACTAGGAGGATTAGCACTCGGTATTATTATGAGTATTTCCCCAGCATTTGTGCAAAAATATATGGTTCAATTAACTGGAAATGACAAGGTGGCTTTAGGTCATTTCAGTTCTTTGGGATATTGGTTGAGTGGTTTTACTGGTAGCCTTATCGGTGACAAATCAAAATCAACAGAGGACATTAAATTTCCAAAGAGTTTAGCTTTTTTACGTGATAGTACTGTTAGTATTACTTTATCCATGGCAGTTATTTACATTATTGTAGCTATCTTTGCAGGGTCAGAATATATAGAAAAAGAAATCAGTAGTGGTACAAGTGGTCTAGTTTATGCTTTACAATTAGCAGGTCAATTTGCAGCAGGGGTATTTGTTATTTTAGCAGGTGTTCGCCTTATTTTGGGTGAAATTGTTCCAGCCTTTAAAGGTATTTCAGAGCGTCTTGTACCTAATTCAAAACCTGCTTTGGATTGTCCGATTGTTTATACTTATGCACCCAATGCAGTTCTAATTGGATTTATCTCTAGTTTTGTTGGTGGTTTAGTAAGTATGGCAATTATGATTGCTTCAGGAACGGTTGTTATCTTACCAGGTGTTGTGCCTCATTTCTTCTGTGGAGCGACTGCAGGTGTCATTGGAAATGCATCTGGTGGTGTTCGTGGAGCCACTATTGGAGCATTTTTACAAGGTATTTTAATCAGTTTTCTTCCAGTCTTTTTAATGCCAGTTTTGGGAGGACTTGGTTTCCAAGGATCAACTTTCTCAGATGCAGATTTTGGTCTATCAGGAATTATTTTAGGAATGTTAAATCAATTTGGCTCACAAGCAGGCATTGTGATTGGTCTTGTTCTTATTTTAGCAGTTATGTTTGGAGTATCCTTTATTAAAAAGCCATCTGTAAAGGAGGAATAAGGGATGATTTTAAGTAAAAATAGAGAATATGAGTTAAGAAAATTTGCAACAAAAATCCGATTAAATACTCTTGAAACCTTGAATCATCTTGGATTCGGACATTACGGAGGAAGTCTGTCTATCGTAGAAGTTCTAGCAGTGCTTTATGGTGAAATAATGCCAATGACTCCAGAAATATTTGCATCACGAGATAGAGATTATTTCATATTATCAAAAGGTCACGGAGGACCAGCTCTATACAGTACACTCTATTTGAATGGTTTCTTTGACAAAGAATTCTTATATTCTTTAAATGCAAATGGAACCAAATTACCGTCTCATCCTGATAGAAATCTAACGCCGGGCATAGATATGACAACTGGCTCTTTAGGACAGGGAATTAGTGTTGCAACCGGACTTGCATATGGTCAGAGAATAAGAAAAAGTCCCTTTTATACCTATGCTATTGTTGGAGATGGTGAGTTAAATGAGGGACAATGTTGGGAGGCTATACAGTTTGCTTCTCATCAACAGTTATCCAACTTAATTGTATTTGTAGACGATAACAAAAAACAATTAGATGGTTTTACAAAGGATATTTGTAATCCAGGTGATTTCGTAGAAAAATTTTCAGCATTTGGATTTGAATCCATTAGGGTCAATGGTTCAGATATTAGAGAAATTTATGAAGGGATTGTCCAATTAAAACAGTCAAATAATTCATCTCCTAAGTGTATTGTATTAGACACTATTAAAGGTCAAGGAGTTAGAGAGCTGGAAGAAATGAAATCCAATCATCATCTTCGCCCTACTGTAGAGGAGAGACAAATGTTAACTTCAGTTGTAGAAAGATTAAGTCAGGAATTGGAGGAAACAGAATGATGAGAAGTACGAAGGAATTACGGCATGTATATAGAGACTTCCTTTTAGAGGCTAACCAAAGTTATTCTGATATAGTAGTTTTAGAAGCAGATTTGTCAAGTTCGATGGCTACTAATAATCTTGAAAAGGACTTTGGAGATCGTTATGTGAATGTTGGGATCATGGAAGCAGAGATGGTCGGACTTGCAGCAGGTTTATCTATTCAGGGTTTTAGACCTTATCTTCATACATTTGGCCCTTTTGCTTCACGAAGAGTATTTGATCAATTATTTATTTCTCTTGGATACGCACAATTGGATGCCACTGTGATTGGATCAGATGCAGGAGTAACTGCAGAAATGAATGGTGGGACACATATGCCATTTGAAGAAATTGGATTGTTACGTTTAATTCCTAAATCGATCATTTTTGAAGCAACTGATGATATCCAATTTCGTGAAATCTTGAACCAGACATTAGACTTAAAAGGACTAAAATATATTCGAACAATTCGAAAAGCTCCAGAGGCTGTATATCAAGGTGGAGAAGATTTTTCTAAAGGCTACGTTGAGTTAAGACATGGTGAAGATGTTGTAATCGTTGCTTCTGGCATAATGGTTGCTCCAAGTATTCGAGTTGCAGATGAACTATCTAAATTAGGTTATTCAGTAGGTGTGATAGATTTATTTAGAATCAAACCGATACCAGAACAGATAAAAACAATGTTAAGTGGAAAAACTATATTTACTGTAGAAAACCACAATCAGATAGGTGGAATTGGCAGTGCTTTATGTGAATTATTCTCTGATGATGGAATAACAAAAATTCATCGGATGGGTGTTCAAGAAAGATTCGGTCAAGTAGGGAAAATGGATTATCTTCTTAATGAGTATGGTTTGAGTGAATCGAATATAAAAGAGAAAGTTCTAGAGTTTTATAATGCAAGATAGATGTTAAATACACTTATCTGAAAGAACTTCTGTAAAAATTACATTACGTTATTTAAAGCAAGCGGATTAAAAGCATATTCTGGTAATCAGAAAGTGCCCTGATCCGCTTTGTTGTTTTTAATTTAAAATGTTTATATGTATATAGAATTTTCTGAAAATTCAAGAATTTTCTTCTGTTCATTGCTTTTAAAATGTGCTATAATAGTAAGAACTGAAATGGGAGGGAACAAATGACTGAATTAGATAAACGTCACCGCAGTAGCATTTATGACAGCATGGTTAAATCACCAAACCGTGCCATGCTTCGTGCGACTGGTATGACAGATAAGGACTTTGAAACACCGATTGTGGGAGTGATTTCGACTTGGGCGGAAAATACACCATGTAACATTCACTTGCATGATTTTGGGAAATTAGCCAAAGAAGGTGTCAAATCTGCAGGTGCTTGGCCTGTGCAGTTTGGAACTATCACCGTAGCGGATGGGATTGCCATGGGAACGCCTGGTATGCGTTTCTCTTTGACATCTCGTGATATCATCGCGGACTCAATCGAGGCGGCTATGGGTGGCCACAACGTCGATGCTTTTGTTGCTATCGGTGGCTGTGACAAGAACATGCCTGGTTCTATGATTGCCATTGCCAATATGGATATCCCAGCTATTTTCGCCTATGGTGGAACCATTGCACCGGGAAATCTTGATGGCAAAGACATTGACTTGGTTTCTGTTTTTGAGGGTATCGGAAAATGGAACCACGGTGATATGACAGCTGAGGATGTGAAGCGTCTTGAATGTAATGCCTGCCCTGGACCTGGTGGCTGTGGTGGTATGTATACTGCTAATACCATGGCGACTGCTATTGAAGTTCTCGGTATGAGTTTGCCAGGTTCTTCATCTCACCCAGCTGAATCAGCTGACAAGAAAGAAGACATCGAAGCAGCAGGACGAGCTGTTGTTAAGATGCTGGAGCTTGGTCTCAAACCGTCAGATATCTTGACTCGTGAAGCCTTTGAAGATGCCATCACTGTGACGATGGCTCTCGGTGGTTCTACAAATGCCACTCTTCACTTGCTTGCCATTGCCCATGCCGCAAATGTTGACTTGTCACTTGAGGACTTCAATACGATTCAAGAACGTGTGCCTCACTTGGCTGACTTGAAACCATCTGGTCAGTATGTCTTCCAAGATCTCTACGAAGTCGGTGGTGTGCCTGCGGTTATGAAGTACTTGTTGGCGAATGGTTTCCTTCACGGGGACCGTATCACATGTACTGGTAAGACAGTCGCTGAAAACTTGGCTGATTTTGCAGACCTCACACCAGGCCAAAAAGTTATCATGCCACTTGAAAATCCAAAACGTGCAGATGGTCCGCTTATCATCTTGAACGGGAACCTTGCACCAGACGGTGCGGTTGCTAAAGTATCAGGTGTTAAAGTGCGTCGTCACGTTGGACCAGCTAAAGTATTTGACTCAGAAGAAGATGCTATTCAGGCCGTTCTGACAGATGAAATCGTTGATGGCGATGTAGTTGTTGTTCGTTTCGTTGGACCTAAAGGTGGTCCTGGTATGCCTGAGATGCTGTCACTTTCATCAATGATCGTTGGTAAAGGTCAAGGAGACAAGGTTGCCCTCTTGACAGACGGACGTTTCTCTGGTGGTACTTATGGTCTGGTTGTTGGACATATCGCTCCTGAAGCTCAGGATGGTGGACCGATTGCCTACCTTCGTACAGGTGACATCGTTACGGTTGACCAAGATACCAAAGAAATTTCCATGGCCGTATCGGAAGAAGAACTTGAAAAACGCAAGGCAGAAACTACCTTGCCACCACTTTACAGTCGTGGTGTCCTCGGTAAATATGCCCACATCGTATCATCTGCTTCACGCGGAGCCGTGACAGACTTCTGGAATATGGACAAGTCAGGTAAAAAATAAACTCATACTCTTCGAAAATCTCTTCAAACCACGTCAACGTCGCCTTGCCGTAGGTATNNTTTGAGCAACCTGCGGCTAGTTTCCTAGTTTGCTCTTTGATTTTCATCGAGTATCAAAAAGCAAGCCAACTTCGGCTTGCTTTTTTTCATCTTTAAAAGTTATTGACCTGCTTAACGAGGTGGTAGTCCAAGGGCAATACGGCCATAGCGACTGATTCGTGTGATTTTCCAGGCAGGCGACCAGGTGACTTCAACCTTGACATCTTCGATACCCTCGATTTGTTTCAGACCTGCCACGATTTCGATAGGCAAACTTTCGGCGCAATCGCAGGCGGTGTCGGTGAAGGTCATGACAATCTTACAGAGACCCGTTTCATCCAGATTGATTTCATAAATCAGTCCTAGATTGTACACATCCAATTCCACATCTGTATCAAAAACCTTCTCTAGTTTTTCGATAATTTGGTCTTGCAAGGCCAAAGCACGGTCATTGATTTTGATATCGTCTCTCATTACAGTCCCTCCACGTGATAAATATCCTCTATTTTCTCATAATTCTGACAATTTGGCAAGTTTTTGATGAATTTTCTGAAAAATATGATAAAATGAAGAAAATACTGAATCAAGGGGAAGCCTATGGAGCAGATTGGAAAAGTCTTTAGACAATTACGAGAGTCAAGAAATATCTCGCTGAGACACGCAACTGGGGGACAATTTTCGCCGTCTATGTTATCTCGCTTTGAAACAGGTCAGAGTGAGCTTTCGGTGGAAAAATTTTTATTTGCCCTAGAAAATATATCGGCCAGTTTGGAGGAAATCCTCTTTCTGGCGAGAGGTTTTCAGTATGATACAGATTCTGAGTTGAGAAAAGAAATCATAGATGTCTTGGATCCAAAGAATATAGCTCCGCTTGAGGACTTGTATCGCACGGAGTATCAAAAGCATGCCCATTCTCAAAACAAACAGAAACATATTCTAAATGCCATTATTATCAAGTCTTATATGAAGAGCATAGATGAAAGGGTGGAGTTAACAGCAGAGGAAGGGAAAGTCCTTCATGATTATTTGTTTTCTACCGAGATTTGGGGAATCTATGAACTCAATTTATTTTCAGTCAGTTCACCATTTCTATCTGTTTCTCTTTTCACTGGGTATGTTAGAGAGATGGTACGAAAATCTGATTTTCTAATGGAAATGTCTGGCAATCGAAACCTTTTTCACACTATACTATTGAATGGTTTTTTGGCCAGCATCGAGTGTGAAGAATTTACCAATGCCTATTATTTTAAACGTGTTATCAAAGAGCATTTCTACAATGAAAATGAGACCTATTTCCGAATTGTCTATTTGTGGGCGGAAGGTCTCCTTGATAGCAAGCAAGGCAGAGTCAAGGAAGGTCAGAAAAAGATGGAAGATGCTGTCCATATTTTTGAGATGTTAGGCTGTGACAAGTCTGCTGAATACTATAGAAAAACGACCGATTGTTGAATATCTGCAAACTAAGAAAATAATTTGAAATTTTAAGCGATAGAACTGTTGGGCTCTCTCGTGTCACTGGAGAAATTCTATCGTTTCTTTTTGATCATTTCATTTGTTGCATATATTCAAAAGTTTTTCTTCTAAAATTTCTAAGTGCTATACTATAGTCATACTTCACATAAAACTTCGAACAAGAAGGGAGATTATCTATGAAATTATTGTTTAGAAATCAAGCTTATCGACTCTTGACTTTGTCACGCTTCTTCAATGCTTTTGGTGCTTCGATTTTCAATCTGGTATTTATCGTCTATGCATCGACCTTGTCACAAGCATCTTTTGCTGTTGCTATGGCGAATATCGTCATGATTCTTCCGACTCTCTTTACAGTTTTTGTAGGGATTCGGGCAGATTACACGAGGGACAAGGTCAAATGGATGACCTATAGCGGTTTGTTTCAGGCGATCTTATTTTTTCTGGCAGCCCTAGTTGTTCAGCAAGCTAGTCTCTTTGCCTTTTCTAGCCTGTGTTTAATCAATGTCATTAGTGATGTCATCAGTGATTTTGCAGGTGGCCTGCGCATGCCTCTTATTAAGGAAAAAGTAGCTGAAAATGATTTGATGGAGGCTTATTCTTTTTCCCAGTTCATCACCTATATTTCAGCTATTGGTGGTCAAGCTTTCGGAGTTTGGCTCTTAGGGCTATCGGTCAATAATTTTTCTCTCGTTGCGGGAATCAATGCCTGTTTTTTCCTAGTATCAGCCGTTATCCTCTTTTTAGGAAGAAGCAAATTGAGTCTGTCAATGTCATCTGCTGATGGTGAATCACTAAAAAATGAGAAGCTTTCTATCAAAGACCAGTTCCTAACAATTTACCGAAATTTACGTCTCGTTTTTCTTAAAGGTGGACAGAAAAACTTTGGTTTTATGCTCTTTGCTGTCTTGCTTATCAATGCCTTGGGTGGCGCTTTGGGTGGAATTTATAATATCTTCTTTTTGAGCCATTCTCTCTTGAATTTTTCTTACACAGAGGCACTATTTATCAATCAATTCTGTGTTTTGTTAGCAATCATCATTAGTAGCCTTACGGGCAATGATTATTTTGGGAAGCAGTCCTTGTCTAGATTGATGATGTGGGCTACCGTAGGGCTCACTCTAATTGGTCTGGCTAACGTATTCAATCAAGTCGTGCTTGGTTTGCTATTTCTCTTTTTAACTCTGTATGTGTCTGGTAAAGTTCAACCAAAGATTAGTGCCATGCTCATGAAAAATCTAGCTCCAGAGGTTCTAGCTCGTACCAGTAATTTTTTAGGTTTATTGTTCACCTTATCCATACCTGTGGGAACAGCTTGTTTTTCACTTATAGCTGTATGGAATATACAGTTGACTTGGATTCTATTTGTTGGTCTTTCCTTGCTAGCTATTCTTTTGACAGTTATTAATCTCAAAAATGATATCTAATACTCTTCGAAAATCTCTTCAAACCACGTCAGCGTCGCCTTACCGTAGATATGGTNNTTTGAGCAACCTGCGGCTAACTTCCTAGTTTGCTTTTTGATTTTCATTGAGTATAAATCCTAAATTTTTTCTTACTGTTTTAATCCCTCTATTTATGGTAAAATAAGACTATTAAGTTTAAAGAGGATTCCCTATGAAATTACAAAAACCAAAAGGAACGCAGGATATCTTGCCTGCTGAGTCTGCCAAATGGCAATACGTTGAGGGCTTTGCCCGTGAAATTTTTAAGCGCTACAACTACGCAGAAGTGCGCACGCCCATTTTTGAGCATTACGAGGTCATCAGTCGCTCTGTCGGAGATACAACGGATATCGTAACTAAGGAAATGTACGATTTCTATGACAAGGGTGACCGTCATATCACCCTCCGTCCAGAAGGAACTGCGCCTGTTGTCCGTTCATATGTGGAAAATAAACTCTTCGCGCCAGAAGTGCAAAAGCCAAGTAAGTTCTACTACATGGGACCTATGTTCCGTTATGAGCGTCCACAGGCAGGGCGTTTGCGCCAGTTCCACCAGATTGGTGTTGAGTGTTTTGGCTCTAGCAATCCAGCTACCGATGTGGAAACCATTGCTATGGCAGCTCACTTCCTGAAAGAAATCGGCATCCAAGGTGTCAAATTGCACCTCAACACTCTTGGAAATCCTGAGAGCCGTGCAGCCTACCGCCAAGCCTTGATTGACTATTTGACACCGCTCAAGGAGACCTTGTCTAAGGATAGCCAACGTCGCTTGGAGGAAAATCCTCTCCGTGTCTTGGACTCTAAGGAAAAAGAAGACAAGGTAGCAGTAGAGAATGCACCTTCTATCTTGGACTTCCTTGATGAAGAAAGTCAAGCTCATTTTGATGCTGTGCGTCAGATGTTGGAAAATCTTGGAGTAGACTATATCATCGATACCAATATGGTGCGTGGTTTGGACTACTACAACCACACCATTTTCGAGTTTATCACGGAGATTGAGGGCAATGACTTGACAGTCTGTGCGGGTGGTCGCTACGATGGCTTGGTTGCCTACTTTGGTGGCCCTGAGACTGCTGGCTTTGGTTTTGGACTTGGTGTAGAGCGCCTGCTTCTCATTCTTGAAAAGCAAGGTGTGGCCCTCCCTATCGAAAATGCCCTAGATGTCTATATTGCGGTCTTGGGTGAAGGAGCAAATGTCAAGGCCTTGGAGTTGGTACAAGCCCTTCGCCAACAAGGATTCAAAGCAGAGCGTGATTACCTCAACCGTAAACTAAAAGCTCAGTTCAAGTCAGCCGATGTCTTTGCGGCTAAGACCCTCATCACCCTAGGAGAGAGTGAAGTCGAAAGCGGACAAGTGACGGTCAAGAACAACCAAACCCGAGAAGAAGTACAAGTGTCACTTGATGCTATCAGTCAAAACTTCTCAGAAATCTTTGAAAAATTAGGCTTTTAATAATAGATAAACTGGTCAGGAATCTACTCCTGACCTTTTTCTTTTGCAAAATGACAAAAATCCTAAACTTTTTGACAAATATGCTTGTCAAAAAGAAAAAGATGTGTTACAATAAATTCAAGTTAAGAAATAGGAAGCAGAAAGGAGCTATGATGTGGGTAGTATTTATACTATTTATGATTTTCTTTTATTCTAATAATTCTAAAAAAATCAAGAAATTAGAGAATAAAATCAAAAGAATTGAGCAAAAACAGAAAGGAAATAAAGAAATGTCAAGATTATTAAAAGAATTGATTGGGAAAACACCGACAATCGTTGGACAAGTTTTTGGAACAGATAACTGGGAAGTTGTGGATGTTGATGAGGAATGGGTCAAGCTACGTCGTGTTAATAAAAAAGGAAAAGAAAAATTCAAACTACAACGCATTGAGGATATCCAAACTGTTGAATTTGACGGAAAGTAGGTGTGTAACATGCAACTAAAAAATCGTCTAAAAGAGCTGCGGGCTCGCGATGGCCTCAATCAAACCGAACTAGCCAAGCTAGCAGAGGTTTCCAGACAGACTATCAGCCTATTAGAACGGGACGAATACACCCCGTCCGTTGTGATTGCCTTGAAAATATCTCAGATTTTCAACGAAACAGTCGAATCGGTATTTCGCTTGGAGGAGGACGAGTGATGAACAAGTATAAAGTAATTTATTATGTAGTTGCCATAGCTCTATTAGTCAGCGTATTTCTATTGATTGGGATAGACTTAGGTTGGTTTAGTCCCTATCAAAGCGACCAATTTATCTGGGCCTACTTTGCACTCATCCCAGTAATTGAATGGATTGAAAAGAAATCCAAAAATCTAGCAAGTGAAAAAGGAGAATGAATATGAAAAAGAATAAGAAAGGTGGCTTGTTATTTTTAATGTCTGTTGTCTTGGGAGGCTTCTTGGGCATGTTTGTAGGGATGTTTAAGGCACGTGCCGAATCCTACGAAGTTATTTTAGATGTAAAAGTCTTGATACCTTGGATATCAGCTATTTGTTTAGTATTAGGTTTCATTAGTCTTTTTTTGACTTTCAATTTCTTAAAGAAAAGCAGAAAATTTCATTCCTTGTATCAAGAGGAAATGGATGATGATCTGAATGAAAGCTATTATGTGCAAATGTATCGGAATCTTGAGTTTGGAAGTATTGCTTTTAATAGTGCAAGTGTAGTGATTTTATTGGCTCTCTTCATTTCAGCAAGTGAAGTGGTTATACTAAATAGAAGCAATCTAACCTTATCTCTTTCTTTTTTGGGATTAGTGTTGACTTTTAATGCTCAAAAATATTTTTATAAAACCATTGCGATTGTTCGCCAGTTTGATATGGTATTTTTCTCTATGCCAAAGGATATCTTAGGTTATGTCAATTCTTGCGATGAAGGGGAGCGCCAGGCTAATTTGGAACAGAGTTTTCGGATTTTATTCCAATTACATCAGTATGTCTTGCCAGCTTTGTACTTTCTGATTGCTCTCTTTTCTTTACTGACAGGAGAGATTCAGTTACTAGCCTTCTTGTTTGTCGGAGCAATCCATATTTATATCAATGTGATGCAGTTACCTATGGTGAAACGTTATTTTAAATAAAGGAGTTTCTATGATTCGTGTTGAAAATGTAAGCAAAAGTTTTGGGAGCAAAAAAGCTCTTCATCAGATTTCTTTTGAGATTAAGGAGGGTGAAATCTTTGGTTTTCTTGGCCCTTCTGGCTCAGGTAAAACAACCATGATCAACGTCTTAACAGGACAGTTGGCTGCAGATCAAGGTAAAACAGTTTTGTTAGGCAAGAATTCTCAAGATTTAACCTCAAATGATTTGGAACAAATCGGTATAGTTAGTGATGGCAGTGGTTTTTATGAAAAGATGAGTCTTTACAAAAATCTTCTCATCTACGCTAAGTTATATGGCCTCAAGTCAGATAGAGTAAATCAGGTGCTCCAACAGGTTGGATTGGCAGATGCTAAAGATATTATCGCAGAAAAACTATCTACAGGAATGAAACAACGAATGTTCTTGGCTCGTGCCCTTCTGAATGCTCCTAAGATTCTCTTCCTTGATGAGCCAACCAGTGGCTTAGACCCTACAACATCTAAGATGATTCATACCCTACTCCAAGAATTAAAGCAGGCGGGGACAACTATCTTTCTGACCACGCATGATATGCATGAAGCAACTCTGCTTTGTGATCGCTTATCTCTTTTGAATAAGGGAAACTTAATAGAGTATGGAAGTCCGCAAGATATCATCCAGAAGTACCATGTGGATAAGAAAGTACGTGTAGCTTATAAAGATGGACGAGAACAGATAGTTCCATTTGAAGAATTGCCACATTTAGACACGACAGATTTGATGGTGGTTCACTCTTGTGAGCCAACTTTAGAAGAAATCTTTATCAGATTGACAGGAGAAAAGTTAGATGTTTAGAAAATTAAATGCCCTACTATGGTTAAGAGTGCAAGTTCTTATTAGCAATTCAACTTTGTTGGCGACTCTATTGTTGCCTTTTGGACTGGCTGTTCTATATAATGCATTCATGAATAAGAATGGAGAATTGAGTACGTATCTCCTTTCTATGAGTTTGACGCTGGTCTTGAGTATGGGAAGTGGCTATATGGTATCGATTATGATGGCAGAAGATAAGGAAAAGCGCAATCTTAAATCACTCATCCTAAGTGGCGTGACAGCAACAGAATATACTTTCAGTATGCTCGTTCTCCCTATTTTGATAATGTTGGTTGCTATGATTGTACTTCCCATCTATCTTAAAGTAGATGTATCGAGTTACTTATTTGCCTATGTTATCTATTTGATTCTGGCAACTATTAGTGTTATTTTTCTCAATCTTCTAATCGGTGCGGTGTCAGATACTCAGTCTAAAGCGCAAGTTTATAGTATCTTCCCTATGTTAATTGTCTCTTTTTTACCTATAATTGCTCTTCAAAATGATACGGCTCAGAAAGTGTTAGATTACTCGTTCGTTGGTCCTATTGTAAATCTTTTAAATAAAAAAGGTGGGGAAATATCTTTTTCTAACATTGGTATGTTACTTGCCTGGGTACTTGTATTAGGAATAGCAAACCTCTTTGTATTGAAAAACAGCTATAAAGCAAGATAGGAGACCTTTATGAAATTACTTAAAAACCTCGGCTGGTTTCTTCTAGCCCTTCTATCCTTTGTGTTTATCTATGGTACCGTTCAGAGTGGGGCTGTAGAAGCTTTGAATCTAGGCGCTTCACCCTATGCTACTACCTTGCTCTATGTGGCCTTGGCTGGAGTATATGTGTACGTCATTTATAAATGGTACCAGAAAGCTCCTGTCCATATTGAGAAGAGTAGTTTTAACCGATTTATTTGGCTCCCTGCCTTGGTTTGGTTCTTATCTCTTGTCGTTCAATTTTTCCTACCAAATGATCCTTCGGTAAATCAGCAAACAGCGACAGACCTGACCTTGGCTCAGCCACTTTTCTCATTCTTTGCTATTAATATTTTTGCTCCGTTGACGGAAGAACTCATCTTTAGAGGGATGTTAGCACGCTATCTCTTTTCTAAGCAGGACAATAGCAAACAAACTCTGCTTTTCCTTCTGGTATCGAGTGTTCTGTTTGCCTTGATTCATTCTCCAGGAACTTTGCAACAATTTTTAGTTTATGCTAGTCTTGGTTTTAGCTTGGGCTTGGCTTATATTAGTAGAAAGGGGCTCGCTTACAGTATTTCACTACATGCTTTGAATAATTTAGTCAGCTTTTTGATGATTCTCATGCTATAATAGAGTCAGGAGGTCACATGAAACGAGTAATTTTATTAGCAGTGATTCAGGCAGTCGTTCTATTTTTCATCATTGGAGCGCTAGCTTATACCTTTAAGGGCGATTTCTTCTACAGCCATCTCGCAGTAGTATTCGCCCCTATTGCCGGTATCTGGCGTTTTGGGACAGCTTACACAACGGAAATTGTCTTGCCTCGAAAGGCAGCTGAAATTGCTGAAAAGCGTAAAGCAGGCAACAATTCAAAATAAAAGAGTCCGATGAACTTCATCGGATTTTTGTATGTGCGTTAATTTTTAAAGACTGGCAAACTTTTCTGCTGATTTTCATGAAGAGCCTGCGCTTTTATGGTAAAATAGTAACAGAATAAAAGAGGAGAGAAACAATGAAACGTAGTATGTATGCTGGTCGTGTTCGTGAGGAACACATCGGACAAGAAATGACCTTGAAAGGATGGGTTGGCCGTCGTCGTGACCTTGGTGGTTTGATCTTTATCGACCTTCGTGACCGTGAAGGAATCATGCAGTTGGTTATCAACCCTGAAAAAGTATCTGCAGAGGTTATGGCAACAGCTGAAAGCCTTCGTAGTGAATTTGTTATCGAGGTGACTGGTCAGGTCGCTGCGCGTGAGCAAGCCAATGATAAGTTGCCAACTGGTGCAGTTGAGTTAAACGTGACAGCTCTGACAGTGCTTAATACAGCTAAGACAACCCCATTTGAGATTAAGGATGGCATTGAGGCTAATGACGATACGCGTTTGCGTTACCGTTACCTTGACCTTCGTCGTCCAGAAATGTTGGAAAATCTCAAACTTCGTGCTAAGGTAACCCATTCTATCCGCAACTACTTGGATGAGTTGGAGTTTATCGACGTGGAGACACCATTCCTTTCTAAGTCAACGCCTGAAGGGGCGCGTGATTATTTGGTGCCATCTCGTGTTAATAAGGGGCATTTCTATGCTCTTCCTCAAAGTCCACAAATCACTAAGCAATTGTTGATGAATGCTGGTTTTGACCGTTACTACCAAATCGTCAAATGTTTCCGTGATGAGGACTTGCGTGGAGATCGTCAACCTGAGTTTACCCAGGTCGACTTGGAAACATCTTTCCTTACGGAGCAAGAAATCCAAGATATTACAGAAGGTTTGATTGCGCGCGTGATGAAAGAAACTAAAGGCATCGAAGTCACTCTGCCTTTCCCGCGTATGAAGTATGATGACGCTATGGCTCGTTACGGTTCTGACAAGCCTGATACTCGTTTTGACATGTTGCTTCAGGACTTGACAGAAGTGGTCAAAGGTGTAGACTTTAAAGTCTTTTCAGAAGCACCTGCTGTAAAAGCAATTGTAGTCAAAGGAGCTGCGGACAACTATTCACGTAAAGACATCGACAAGATGACGGAAGTAGCCAAACAATATGGTGCCAAAGGTCTTGCTTGGGTCAAGGTAGTTGATGGAGAATTAAACGGACCAGTTGCCAAGTTCTTGACTGGTATCCAAGAAGAATTGACAACAGCGCTTGCTCTTGAAGACAAGGACTTGGTTCTCTTTGTGGCAGATACGCTGGAGGTAGCCAATGCAACGCTCGGTGCCCTTCGTGGACGTATTGCCAAAGAGCTTGGCTTGATTGATAACGATAAATTCAACTTCCTTTGGGTGGTTGACTGGCCAATGTTTGAATGGTCTGAAGAAGAAGGCCGCTACATGAGCGCCCACCATCCATTCACACTTCCACAGGAAGAGACTGCTCACGAATTAGAAGGTGATTTGGCTAAGGTTCGTGCCATTGCTTACGATATTGTCTTGAACGGTTATGAGCTTGGTGGTGGTAGTCTTCGTATCAACCAAAAAGACCTTCAAGAACGCATGTTCAAGGCTCTTGGTTTCTCAGCTGAAGAAGCAAATGACCAGTTTGGTTTCCTTCTTGAAGCCATGGACTATGGTTTCCCACCACACGGTGGTTTGGCTATAGGGCTTGATCGTTTTGTCATGCTCTTAGCAGGAGAAGAAAATATCCGTGAAGTCATTGCCTTTCCTAAGAACAACAAGGCAAGTGACCCAATGACACAAGCTCCTTCAACAGTCGCTCTCAAACAACTAGAGGAACTCAGCTTACAAGTAGAAGAAGATGAAACAAGCAAAACGAATTAAGCGGTGGCGCTATTATCTGCGCCGCTTTGCTTATCAGATAAAAATTTTACGTGTCTTACAAAGCATCTCTCGGGAAAAATATGATGAGAAGATTTCAGCTTCTCTGGTCTATGGTTTTTTATCAGCAGTAGCGGTCAATTTCTTTTTCCAACCAGGGCATGTGTATTCGAGTGGTGCGACAGGTCTGGCACAGATTATCTCTGCCTTGAGTAATCACTGGTTTGGCTTTCATATTCCGATTTCGCTAACCTTCTACGCTATTAACTTCCCTTTGATGGTCTTGGCTTGGTATCAGATTGGCCATAAGTTCACCGTCTTTACCTTTATCACGGTATCCATGAGTTCCTTCTTTATCCAGTTTGTCCCTGTGGCAACCTTGACGGAGGATCCTATTATCAATGCCCTTTTTGGGGGTGTTGTCATGGGCTTGGGGATTGGTTTTGCTCTTCGCAACAATATCTCCAGTGGGGGAACGGATATCGTCAGCCTGACCATTCGCAAGAAAACAGGTAAGAATGTCGGTAGTATTTCTTTCTTGGTAAATGGGACCATCATGCTGATAGCAGGTTTGACCTTTGGTTGGAAATACGCTCTCTACTCTATGATTACCATCTTTGTCTCTAGCCGTGTGACAGACGCTGTCTTTACCAAGCAAAAACGCATGCAGGCCATGATTGTGACCAATCATCCAGAGAAGGTAATTGAGAAAATCCATAAAAAATTGCACCGCGGCGCAACCATGATCCACGATGCAGAAGGAACCTATAATCATGAGAGAAAGGCAGTTTTAATCACTGTCATTACACGTGCAGAGTTTAATGAATTTAAACAGATTATGACACAAGTGGACCCAGGTGCCTTTGTCTCTGTATCAGAGAATGTTCATATTCTAGGAAGATTTGTTGAGATAGATAACTAGTGACTAGTACTTAAAATGAGTCTTCCCACAATAAAACGCATACTATCAAGTTTTTAAACACCTGATAGTATGCGTTTTTGCTTTTAAAGATTTTTTGACCAGCCTCTTATTTTTCAATAATTTTGTGGGCAATCAACTGGCGGTAGCAGATTTGTCTATTTTCTTTAGAATCATTGATGATACAGAGAATAGTTTCTAAAGAAGTGCGTCCAAGGGCTAGGCTATTGATATCTATATATGCTGCCAAATTGAGCTTGGGATTAACCGAGTCAAAGCTGAGAACAGGGACATCCAGCTGGTGTTTGGCAATATAGTCACAAACACCTTCAGCTAGGAGACTATCGGTTGTGATGATAGCATCAATTTGTGGATCGTGCTTGAATAATCGCTTGCTAAATTTATAGCCCTTTTCTTCCAGAAACTCGTCTGCAAAGTAGATGCGATTGTTGTCAGTGGTAAGTTTGTAATGTTTAAGCGCCTGTTCATAGCCTGTTAAACGGTCTTTGGTCACGAAGAGCTTTTTACTTCCTCCGATAAAGGCAATTCGTTTGCAGCCTTTTTTGATGAAATATTCTGTCGCATCAAAACCAGCTTGAACATTGTCGTTGTCGACAAGTGGGATGAAAGGAGATAGAGATTTACCTAAGATAAGGAAGGGGAACTGTTCTTCTGCGACGAGTTTTACGAGAGGGTCTTCTTCTTGGGCATAGAGAAAGATTAGCCCATCTACACGCTTGCCGTAGACCATTTGTGAAATAGCGTTGAGACGCTCCTTCTCATCTTTCCCTGTTGCGATCTGAATGGCATAGTGGTTTTCAGATGCGACTTGAGAGATGCCACGTAGAACCGATGGAAAGAAAGGATTCTGGTAGAAGGCGTCTGAGTCATCAGGAAGAACCAAACCAATCACCTGAGTATAGCTACTTACCAAGCTGCGAGCATTGAGGTTGGGATGGTAATTGAGCTCTTTCATAGCCTTACGAACGCGTTTTTTTGTTTCGTCGCTAATGGTTGATTTATTTTGAATAACACGGGTTACGGTTGAAGGTGAAACACCAGCAGCCTTGGCCACGTCTTTAATCGTAACGGGCATAAAAATCTCCTATTTATGGTAATCTGGATCACGGAAATGTGTTTTATAAAAGATAGTGACCAGATACAGAACAAAAAGAATATTTTGTACAGTAATCAGGGTTGACATATTTTGGCCAAATAATCCCAAAATAAGTGTAATCAGAGTCGGCAATCCTAAACAATTCAAGATAAAATGGTAGCACTCTTTAAAGGTTCTAAATGAAAAGAGGCGTGATTTCTTAGTGATATAAAGGAGAAGACTCGCTCCTAGAGAGACGATAAAGAAATTCAAACCAAAGAGGAAGCTGGCACCGAGAACTAGGAAGAGACTGATATAGACACGATTCTGCTGGTACCAGTCTTTAGAAATTGCTTGGGTCAAGCTGTCCTTACTTTTGAAACTCTCAGTCTCAATCGCTCGGTAAGAGATTCGGGTCAGTTCCTTATTTTCCTTGCTGATGACCAGTTCTTTTGTGTCGAAATGCAGTTGCAAGTCCTTAGGTAACTCCTTACTTTGACTTGGACCGATCACAATAGAAGGCGCTTGATTAGCTGTTCTTGTATAAGTTAATGTGCCATCGACAATTCTAGCATGTTCAGAGAGATCCTGGACAACCTTATCTGTCAATGGTTCATAGACATTATCGATAAAGGTTTCTAGCGGATAAGTCTCCTGTGAGCTGTTTTGAATGGCAATGGGTACCATAGACAAGCTGATAAGGAAGATACTGGTAAAGAGAAGTTGAAACCAGTTGAGCCCGAAACGTTTGGACAGGGGCTTACGAAATCCCCAAATACTTGAAAAATAGGAAAATGGATATGGAAGCATAGGTATCTTTCTAAAAGGTGTTTTCTATATGAGTATTATTATATAGAGAAATGTGCTTTATTTCAAGTCTAGGAGAAAAATTGCTTGTTGTAAGGACATTACTTACAGTAACAATCGCTAATACTCAATGAAAATCAAAGTGCAAACTAGGAAGCTAGCCGCAGGTTACTCAAAACAGTGTTTTGAGGTTGCAGATGGAAGCTGACGTGGTTTGAAGCGGTTTTCGAAGAGTATAAAATGAAAAAGGGTGGCGGGGATATATTATCCCTTGTCGCCACCACTTGTAAGTCCTGAAACAAAGTTCTTTTGTAGGAAGAAGAAGAGAATACAGATTGGAAGGGCGATGAGGATAGCACCTGCTGAGAAGTAGGCAATCTTCATGTTTTTCACATTGCTAACGAAGGTTTGGAGACCTACGGCAACAGTAAAGTATTCTTTCTCACGAAGCAAGAAACTAGAGAGGATGTAGTCCCCGAAAGGTCCCATGAAGGCCCAGAGAGCTTGTACGGCAACCATTGGGCGAACGAGTGGGAGGACAATTTGCCAGAAGCGACGGAAGTGTCCTGCACCGTCTAGTTTTGCAGATTCGTCTAAAGACATTGGCACTGTATCGAAGTAGCCTTTCATGAGCCAAGCATTCATCGGGATACCACCACCAACGTAGAGGAAGATGAGGAACCAGCTGTGGTTAAGGGCGTTCAACATAAGTGCCATAACGAAGAAGGCTGTCAAAGCGGCCATGGTTGGCACCATTTGGATAATCAAGAAGAAGACCAAACTTTGTTTACGAGCCAAGAAGTTGTAACGGCTGTAAGCATAACCAGCAAGTACGATAATACTTGTTTGAACAGCCATGGTAATCAAGGCGATAATCAAAGTGTTGAGGTACCAAGTACCGTACAAGGTTTCAGTGAAGAGGCCTTTAAAGTTATCAAAATTGAGGTCGATGTTAGTATCTAGTTTAAAGGCTGAGACGTTACCTGCTTTAAAGGCTGACATGATGGTAATCAAAAGTGGATAGATAATGACAATTGATAGACCAATCAGGTAAAGGTAAGTAAGGGTTTGAGTCAGTCTACGTTTGAGTTTAATTGAGTTATTCATCTTAGACGTCCTCCATATCAAATGCGTGTAGTTTCTTGAATGCGATCATAGAGATTGAGATGACAATGATAGAGATAATCAAAGTAACAGCTGCCGCCATTGAGTATTGAGGAGATGTACCTGTTGTCAAACGGTAGATCCATGAGATCAAGATATCGGTTGAACCAGCTCCACCACCGACACTACCAGGACCTCCACCATTGAAGAGGTACATGATAGAGAAGTTGTTAAAGTTGAAGGTGTATTGGCTAATCAAAGTAGGTGCTGCAACAGCCAAGATCATTGGGAAAGTGATGTTGCGGAATTTTTGCCAAGCATTGGCACCGTCAATATAAGCTGCCTCGTAAAGGTCGTTAGGAATAGATTGCAAGATACCCAAGGTCAAAACGTAGATGTATGGGAATCCAAGCCAACCTTGCATCATAATCAAGGCAATTTTTGTCCAAGTTGGATCTGTTTTCCAAGGAATAAGAGCGCCATCAAGGAAAGGAAGGAATTTAGCCAAGATTGGCAATACTTGAGTGTTGATGGCTCCGACACTATCGTTAAACATGTTTGAAAATGTCAAAATAGTGATGAAGGCTGGGACAGCCCAAGGAAGAAGGAAAATAACACCAAAGATACGTTTTCCTTTGATAAATGGTTGGTTAGCAATGATAGCTGTGAAGATACCAATCACGATCTGTAAAGTTGAGGCAGCCAAAGCCCAGATGATAGTCCAAGAAAGAACAGACCCAAAGGCAGAACGGAAGGTACTCAAGCTCCAAATGTTTGTAAAGTTTGTCAAACCAACCCAGTCCAACAATTTGTTTGGTGGCAAGTGTTGGAAGTCGTAGTTGGTAAAGGCAATCATCAAGGTTACGATAACTGGGAAGATGATTGCAAAGGTCATGGCAATGTAAGATGGAATGATCAAGAGGTAAGGGAAACCATTTTCATAGATTCCTTTGACCATTTCTTTAAAGGTAAGTGCTACTGGAATACCATTATTAATGTGTTTGGCAGTTGTATGAGCATCTTTGATATTTGAGAAATAAAAGAGTACATAAACAACTACAAAGATTAAATGGAAGGCACCACGAATCAGCATGAAGAGGGAATTGTCACGACCTGGTTTGTCACCAAGAGTGATGAGATTGCTTAATTCAGGGGCTGCAAGTGCTAGGAAATAAAGGACAAATACGATGGTTACACCAAGGAAGATAAAACCTTTGGCTTTTTGTTTATTGTAAATCTGTCCTAACCCAGGAATGATAGACAGCAGGGCTGCTTTACTAGGTTGTTGCTTTTCCATAATAACTCCTTTCATAGGATACTGCTTTTTATAAGAAAGCTAAATTATTTGTGTCTCTATTGATAAATTCAAAGGGGGATTTGATTTCCACCCCCCCTTGAACAAATTTTTTATTCACCAAATTTTTGTTTGATTGTTTCTTTGATCAATGTTACAGCATCGTTTGCAGCTGTTTTAGCATCTTTCTTACCGCTTACAGCTTCAAACAACATTGTTTTAGCTGGGTCCCAAACTGCTGACATTTGAGAGATGTTTGGCATTGGTTGAGCGTTCTTGAACTGTTTGATAACAGCTGTTGTCAACTCATCGTTTTTACCTTCAGCGTATGAACGAGCTTCAGTGTTAGCTGGGATTTCGTTAGTTGTATCGTAGAAGGCTTTTTGTTCTTCAGTTGAAACAAGGAAGTCTACAAATTTTTGAGCAGCTTCAAGGTTCTTAGTGCTTGATGGGATGATCCAAGCTTTACCACCACCGAATGCTGCGTATTCTTTTCCGTTTGGAAGAGTTGGGATAGTTGCAACACCGTAGTTTACTTTAGCATCTTTGAAGGCTTGAGCTTTCCAAGGTCCATCGATGATAGCAGCTGTTTTGCCTTCTTGGAATTGAGTTTGGATTAGGTTTCCAGCTCCTTCAGTATCTTGCATACCTTTAGGCCATTTTTCATACCAAGATTTAGCGTACTCTACACCTTTGATAGCGCCGTCGTTGGCAAGACCGATATCTTTAGCGTCTTTACCGTTTTGTCCGAATACATAACCGCCGTTACCAGCAAGAAGTCCGTATGCAAAGTAGAAGTTTGTCCAGTCAGCTAGGAAGGCAGTAGTTTTTCCATCTTCTCCAGCGAAGGCATATTTGCTATCTTTAGCAAGGTTTTCCAAGTCTGCAAAAGTTTTTGGAGCTTCTTTTACCAAGTCTTTGTTGTAGTACATAACAAGTGACTCGATAACGGCAGGAGCACCGTAAACTTTACCGTCAGCAGCTGTTACAAGAGATTTAGTTTTATCATCTGTTTTAGCGCCGTCGCTCAATTTAACTTCTGAAAGTTGGCCGTCAGTACCAAGGCTACCTACACGGTCGTATGGTGCCATCATAACGTCAGCAGCTTTACCAGATTGGTTATCTAGAGAAAGGTTGTCAAGACCACCCATTTGGTCTCCGGTTTTGATAGTCACTTTTACGCCAGCTTCTTTTTCGTAAGCTTTTGCAGCTGATTCAGCAAATGCTTTATATTGATCTTCAACGTAGAAAGTGATTTCTTTCGCTTCAGATGAACCAGAATCAGCAGGTTTATCAGCAGTTTTGCTTCCGCAAGCTACCAAAAGCAAGCTAGCAAGTGTAACAGTTCCAAGCACCGCAGCGCTCTTCATGAATTTAGATGACATAGTGTATTCCTCCTAAAGAATAACAAGTTTTATTGATAAGGAAACGCAAACGTTTTCCTTTATGAGCTTAGTATAGCACAAATAGAAAACGGTTGCAAGTGTTTTTGTCAAAAATTTTAAAAAATTTTTAAGCTTGATTTGATAGCATGATTTTGCTTTTTAAATAGAAGAAAAGTGTGAAATAGATAAGAATACAGTATTTTTAATAAAAAATAGATGGAATCTGTCTAAAGAGGGAAATCAGGAGGGGCTATTTCCCTGTTTCTAATCCCTATCTATTTTCTATAGACCTTTGTGCCTCCTTACATCTAAATTCAAGTTTTCTAGGGGATGATTTGTACTTGGTAGACTGTCTCATGAGAGTCAAACTTTAGGATTAGATAGTTTTAAGTTATCTTTGCTAAAATGAGTTAGTCTCCTTAAAAATAATCAAAAAAGTTTTTTTAAAAACGCTTGCAATTATGCTTGAAAAGGAGTATACTTATAAGTAGCGCAAACGTTTGCGTCTGAAAAAATACGCAACGTTCCATTATTTTAACACATGAGGTGCTATTATGAAAAAACGTCAAAGTGGTGTGTTGATGCACATCTCTTCTCTTCCAGGAGCTTACGGAATCGGATCATTTGGTCAAAGTGCTTACGACTTCGTTGATTTCTTGGTTCGTACAAAACAACGTTACTGGCAAATCCTTCCATTAGGAACAACTAGTTACGGGGATTCTCCTTACCAATCTTTCTCAGCCTTCGCAGGAAACACTCATTTTATCGATTTAGATATCTTGGTGGAGCAAGGTTTGTTGGAAGCAAGTGACCTTGAAGGAGTTGATTTTGGTAGCGATGCGTCTGAAGTTGATTATGCTAAAATCTACTATGCACGTCGTCCTCTTTTAGAAAAAGCGGTGAAACGTTTCTTTGAAGTCGGAGATGTTAAAGATTTTGAGAAATTTGCTCAAGATAACCAATCATGGCTTGAGCTCTTTGCTGAGTATATGGCTATCAAAGAGCATTTTGACAATCTTGCTTGGACAGAATGGCCAGATGCAGATGCTCGTGCTCGTAAAGCTTCAGCACTTGAAAGCTACCGTGAGCAATTGGCAGACAAGTTGGTTTACCACCGTGTGACTCAGTACTTCTTCTTCCAACAATGGTTGAAATTGAAAGCTTACGCTAACGACAACCACATCGAAATCGTTGGAGACATGCCAATCTACGTAGCGGAAGATTCAAGCGATATGTGGGCAAATCCACATCTCTTCAAGACAGATGTCAATGGTAAGGCTACTTGCATCGCAGGATGCCCACCAGATGAATTTTCTGCAACTGGTCAGCTTTGGGGTAACCCAATCTATGACTGGGAAGCAATGGATGAAGACGGTTACAAATGGTGGATTGAACGCTTGCGTGAAAGCTTCAAAATCTACGATATCGTTCGTATCGACCACTTCCGTGGCTTCGAATCTTACTGGGAAATCCCTGCTGGTTCCGATACAGCAGCACCTGGTGAGTGGGTGAAAGGTCCAGGCTACAAGCTTTTTGCAGCCGTTAAGGAAGAACTTGGTGAGTTAAACATCATCGCAGAAGACCTTGGCTTCATGACTGATGAAGTTATCGAATTGCGTGAACGTACTGGCTTCCCAGGAATGAAGATTCTTCAATTTGCCTTCAACCCAGAAGATGAAAGCATTGATAGCCCACACTTGGCACCTGCTAACTCAGTTATGTATACAGGAACACACGATAACAATACGGTCCTTGGTTGGTACCGTAACGAGATTGATGATGCGACTCGTGAGTACATGGCTCGCTATACTAACCGTAAAGAATACGAAACAGTTCCACACGCTATGCTTCGTACAGTCTTTTCATCAGTTAGTTTCATGGCAATTGCAACTATGCAAGATTTGCTAGAATTGGATGAGACAGCTCGTATGAACTTCCCATCTACCCTTGGTGGAAACTGGTCTTGGCGTATGACTGAAGAACAATTGACACCAGCTGTCGAGGAAGGTTTGCTTGACTTGACAACAATCTATCGCCGAATTAATGAAAATTTGGTAGAATTAAAGAAATAATACAATATCAGGAGACATCTTAAACATGTTATCACTACAAGAATTTGTACAAAATCGTTACAATAAAACCATTGCAGAATGTAGCAATGAAGAGCTTTACCTTGCTCTTCTTAACTACAGCAAGCTTGCAAGTAGCCAAAAACCAGTTAACACTGGTAAGAAAAAAGTTTACTACATCTCAGCTGAGTTCTTGATTGGTAAACTCTTGTCAAACAACTTGATTAACCTTGGTCTTTACGACGATGTCAAAAAAGAACTTGCAGCTGCAGGTAAAGACTTGATCGAAGTTGAAGAAGTTGAATTGGAACCATCTCTTGGTAATGGTGGTTTGGGACGTTTGGCTGCCTGCTTTATCGACTCAATTGCGACTCTTGGTTTGAATGGTGATGGTGTTGGTCTTAACTACCACTTTGGTCTTTTCCAACAAGTTCTTAAAAACAACCAACAAGAAACAATTCCAAATGCATGGTTGACAGAGCAAAACTGGTTGGTTCGCTCAAGCCGTAGCTACCAAGTACCATTTGCAGACTTTACTTTGACATCAACTCTTTATGATATTGATGTTCCTGGTTACAAGACAGAAACGAAGAACCGCTTGCGTTTGTTTGACTTGGATTCAGTTGATTCTTCTATTATTAAAGACAGTATCAGCTTTGACAAGACAGATATCGCTCGCAACTTGACTCTCTTCCTTTACCCAGATGATAGTGACCGTCAAGGTGAATTGCTCCGTATCTTCCAACAATACTTCATGGTTTCAAACGGTGCGCAATTGATCATCGACGAAGCAATCGAAAAAGGAAGCAACTTGCATGACCTTGCTGATTACGCAGTTGTCCAAATCAACGATACTCACCCATCAATGGTGATTCCTGAATTGATCCGTCTTTTGACTGCACGTGGTATCGAGCTTGACGAAGCAATCTCAATCGTTCGTAGCATGACTGCCTACACTAACCACACAATCCTTGCTGAAGCGCTTGAAAAATGGCCTCTTGAATTCTTGCAAGAAGTGGTTCCTCACTTGGTACCAATCATCGAAGAATTGGACCGTCGTGTGAAAGCAGAATACAAAGATCCAGCTGTTCAAATCATCGATGAGAGCGGACGTGTTCACATGGCTCACATGGATATCCACTACGGATACAGTGTTAACGGGGTAGCAGCACTTCACACTGAAATCTTGAAAAATTCTGAGTTGAAAGCTTTCTATGACCTTTACCCAGAAAAATTCAACAACAAAACAAACGGTATCACTTTCCGTCGTTGGCTCATGCATGCTAACCCAAGATTGTCTCACTACTTGGATGAGATTCTTGGAGATGGTTGGCACCATGAAGCAGATGAGCTTGAAAAACTCTTGTCTTACGAAGACAAAGCAGCTGTCAAAGAAAAATTGGAAAGCATCAAGGCTCACAACAAACGTAAATTGGCTCGTCACTTGAAAGAACACCAAGGTGTGGAAATCAATCCAAACTCTATCTTTGACATCCAAATCAAACGTCTTCACGAGTACAAACGCCAACAAATGAACGCTTTGTACGTTATCCACAAATACCTTGACATCAAAGCTGGTAACATCCCTGCTCGCCCAATCACAATCTTCTTTGGTGGTAAAGCAGCTCCAGCCTACACAATCGCTCAAGACATCATCCACTTGATCCTTTGCATGTCAGAGGTTATTGCTAACGATCCAGCAGTAGCTCCACACTTGCAAGTTGTTATGGTTGAAAACTACAACGTTACTGCAGCAAGCTTCCTTATCCCAGCATGTGATATCTCAGAACAAATCTCACTTGCTTCTAAAGAAGCTTCAGGTACTGGTAACATGAAATTCATGTTGAACGGAGCTTTGACTCTTGGTACTATGGACGGTGCTAACGTGGAAATCGCTGAGTTGGTTGGCGACGAAAACATCTACATCTTTGGTGAAGATTCAGAAACTGTTATCGACCTTTACGCAAAAGCAGCTTACAAATCAAGCGAATTCTACGCTCGTAAAGCTATCAAACCATTGGTTGACTTCATCGTTAGCGATGCAGTTCTTGCAGCTGGAAACAAAGAGCGCTTGGAACGTCTTTACAATGAATTGATCAACAAAGACTGGTTCATGACTCTTCTTGACTTGGAAGACTACATCAAGGTTAAAGAGCAAATGTTGGCTGACTACGAAGACCGTGACGCATGGTTGGACAAAGTTATCGTTAACATTTCTAAAGCAGGATTCTTCTCATCTGACCGTACAATCGCTCAGTATAACGAAGACATCTGGCACTTGAACTAATACTCTTCGAAAATCTCTTCAAACCACGTCAGCTTTATCTGCAACCTCAAAGCGGTGCTTTGAGCAACCTGCGGCTAGCTTCCTAGTTTGCTCTTTGATTTTCATTGAGTATAAGATACAAATTCATACTAATACATTTTGTAAAAAAGCGAGTTTCGATTGAAATTCGCTTTTTTAATGATGTAGATTTGGGTCAATCTTGTCTTAAAAGAAGAGAAACTATAGACGTATTGAAGGTTTAACACTCTCTTTCAACCTCATACCCCTTGTATTCGATTACATAAAGTATTATAATATAATTGTAGGAAAGAAGGTGTTTTTATGATATATACACTTAAATTGGTGTTGTTTATTACCTTTCTTGTAATAAGCTTGTTACCTGATAAGATTTTTGGAAAAAATAAAAAAATTTGGAAAATAGTTTTTGCAATATTGACGGCGGTGGCAGCATTGTCATTTATGTACTAAGTTATTTTAAGAATGTAGGGTTTATTTTGGATTTTATTTATAATTTTGACCTGCCTCTATATAGGTAACTACGATTTGTTTCCTCTCAATCATCAAGAACTCTCTCTTCGTGGTAGTTTCTGGGGTTCGGTACTGGCCTTATTTCACTTGCTATTTATTGATAAGTTTGTTATTTCGAATCGAAAATAAATATGAGGTATATGCCTGACTGCCCACTGTTAGGATTGATTTTGGAGGAAAGATTTTGTCTCTATTATTTATTGCTTTAAATTTATTTATTTTGTACAAGATTTATTCTTTGAGACGGGAGAAATCGAAATACTTGATTTATACGGCCTATATCATATTTGGGGTAAATGTAGTATATGGTATTCAATGGTTATTAAAAGAATTGGTTTCAAAGATTTCCACTTAATGTGTATAGAAACTCCAGTGATTTTTGCATAACAAAACGCATAAGATTAAGGTTTTTGAGTACTGACCCCAAAAAGTTGGACAAATAATTATTGCAAGGATTTAGTTCTGTATTGCACAGGACTGAGTCCTTTTAGTTTTACTTTAATTCGTTTGTTATTGTAATAATCAATATAGTTTACAATGGCTTGTTCCAATTGCTTAAGCGACTGAAATGACTTCTCATAACTGTAAAACATTTCCGATTTCAGAATCCCAAAGAAGGACTCCATCATGCCGTTGTCTGGGCTGTTACCTTTACGTGACATGGATGCTTGAATTCCCTTACTCTCTAGGAACCAATGATAAGAATCATGTTGGTATTGCCAGCCTTGGTCACTGTGGAGAATCGTATTCTCGTAGTGCTTCTCTGTGAAAGCCTGTTCCAACATCGTTTTTACTTGTTCTAAATTAGGCGAACAAGAAAGATTAAAAGCAATAATTTCGCTGTTAAAGCCATCTAAAACTGGTGATAAGTAAAGCTTTTGAGTACTTGCTGGAATGGCAAATTCTGTCACATCTGTGTAGCACTTTTCCATTGTTTTAGAGCCTTCAAATTGACGTTGAATGAGATTCTCTGCCTTCTTGCTAACGTCTCCTTTATGAGAAGAATATTTTCGTTTCTGTCGCATTTTAGCTTGTAAATTGAGTACTTTCATCAAGCGTTGAACTCTTTTATGATTTACCAGATAACCACGATTTCTTAGTTCTAAATGAATTCGACGATAATCATAATTTCCCTTATGTTCGATAAAAATGGATTGAATTTCAGCTTTAAGCTCTTGGTCCTTATCTGGTTTGTCTAGCTGTTTCAAGTGATAGTAGTAGGTCGAACGAGCTAGTTTAATGGCTTTTAGAAGAATATCTAACGAAAAATCAGTCATTAGTTCTTGAACAATTTCTGTCTTTCTTCTTTCTCTTTTTCCTCCTTCAATCGGAGTTCTCTTAACTTTTTTAGGATGGCATTCTCCACTCTCAGGTACTCATTTTCTGCTTGAAGGCGTTCTAACTCTGTCATCTCTTCGGGTTTCTTCTTTGGTTTACGTCCCATTTTAGATGGTCTCCCTTTTGTTTTCTCAACAATAGTATACCCGTTTTTCTTGTATTGCGCTAGCCAATTAAGAAGTATCGTACGACTTGGGAGGCCGTATTCAAGAGAAACTCTATCTTTAGTCCAGCCTTCATGTAAGACTTTATGAATCATTTCTTGTTTTAAATCAGGAGAATAGTAACGATTTTTTCCTTTTTTGACGAACTCTATTCCATAACGATCAATCAATTTAATCATGTACCTAATATTAGAATTGTTTATCCCAAATTTATTTGAAAGCTTCTCTAAGCTATATCCTTGTTTTCTAAGTTCATAGATCTGAACTTTATCATCATAAGTTAATTTCATAATAAAAATACCCCAAAAGTTAGATTTTTTCTGTCTAACTTTTGGGGTGCAGTTCAAAATTACCGTTTTTTGTTTGAATTCTATTACTATTAACTACCTATTATTACTAATATTATTACCAACAGTACTAATATTAGTACTAATTACCCTGAGGCCATCGTTTGTAAATTGACCCAAAACGTCAAATCCGTCATAAATTCCTTTATAAATAAAGAGTCCTAAAATTATAGATGAAATAATAATACTTGCACAAATAAAATATGTACGTTTTTTTTCATTCATAAGATCAATCCTCCTTTTTATTTGTATTCGCTTACATTTTATCATATAATGTTATTGTAGTCAAGAAAAATGTGCTATTATGTTAAAAAATATTTTTCAAAATATAAATGGACGGATTGATTTTTGGAGGAAGATTTTGTCTCTATTATTTATTATTTTAAATTTGTTTATCTTGTACAAGATCTATTCTTTGAGGCGGGAAAAATCGAAATACTTGATTTATACGGCCTATATCATATTTGGGGCAAATGTACTATATGGTATTCAATGGTTATTAAGAGAACTGATTTCAACTATTTCCCCTTAATGTGTATAGAAACTCCAGTGATTTTTGCATAACAAAACACATAAGATTAAGGTTTTTGAGTACCTGTTCTTATGCGTTTTTGTAATATTGAAGATTTTCGGTAAGTTTTCTACTTTTGCGAAGTCTAGTTTAGAATGCTTTTCCAACCAAAATCTCTGCTTCAATGGTAATCTCTGTCAGTTGGCTCCAGTCAATCTTGCTCTGGTCGACGTGAAAGAGGAGTGGAGTCATACTGAGTAGGGCTTGGAGCTGTTCTGCTGTGATAGTCTTAGTCAGAGAGGCCGTTTGGTTAGATAGGATGGTAAAGTGTTCCTGGAAATGCTCCTTGATATCTTGATTAGAATAATCCTTGTTTGTCAGCTGGTCTTGTACCTTCTGACGGATTTCCTTGAGATGATTTTCAGTTGGGATAATCTTTATCAAGATACCGTCTTTGGATAAAACGCGACGAAATTCTCCATAGTTGGCAGGTGAGAAGATATCAAGCAGGATATCCATGCTAGCGTCTTTTATAGGAAGACGAGCCAAGTCACCAACGAACCAGTTGACTGCCCAGTTGGGTTCGCTCTTGGCAGCGATTTGGACTGAATCTTTGGAGATGTCAAAGGCATAGAAAGTTTTTTCAGAGTGACTTTCTTGGAGTTTACGAGAGTAGAAACCTTCACCACAACCGATATCTAAAATTGTTTTGGCATTTTTTGAGCTTGAAAGTAAATCAGAGACGACCTCTAGAATAGCTTGGTAAAATCCAGCTTCTAGGATTTGTTGGCGGTTTTGAAAATTTTCCTTGTCGTAGTTAGCAGATTGCTTAATTTGAGGTGCCAGATTGACATAGCCAAATTTAGCCAAGTCAAAAGAATGACGGTTGCAGCACTTGAGACTAGTCTCTACCAGAGTCAGATTTTCTTGGCAGATAGGGCAGGCAAAGGCAGTCGCAGAAGCAAAACGCTGGAGTTTAGGTTTGAGATTTGTATTCATAGTTTAAGTGTATCAAAAGAGGCAAATGAAAGCAACTTTAGGATGATTTGTAATAAAATTAAATAGTAGTATAATTACTTTTCAAAGTGCCAAAATTAAATTGCTTTTATATCTAAATTGTTATATAATAATAGCTAGGAGGAAATAAGTATGTTAAAAGAAGTATTGACCGTCGCAAAAGTTGCGAAAAAATCATCACTCTTTTTAGGTGGAGTTGCATTTGGTACCCTTGGTTTGAAAATCTTGGCAAGTAAGGAAGCTAAAAAAGGTTATTCTAAAGCTTTGGCTAAGGCTTACAAGTTGAAAGACGGGCTAGACGCATCTGTTTCTGTTGTGAAGCAACATGGAGACGATGTCTTGCAAGATGCCAAATATTTGTACGAGCAAGAGAAAAAAGAAGAGCAATTAGATAGCCTTATAGGAGAATAATATGTCTTTTAAAGTGCTACATAGAGGATACCAACATATCCGACTATCATCTTCTTTTTCACTCACCTTGGATATTCAAGACTATCTTCGTTCCTTGGCGAGAGATGAAAAGGGGATTGAGTCTATCCAGTTTTACATGGATCAACAGCACTTTACTCTACGTATAAAAGAAGGCTTTTCTGTATTAGATAATGCAGAAGCCTTTTTAAAAAGAATTGATAAAGGGAAAGTTTCTGAGTTGATGACTCTTCCCATTCGTAGAGAAGAGAGTGCTTATTCTATTGTTTCAGGTGCAGCGATTAAGCGTATACTTTTTCGTAGTTTTGTGCCGTCTCCTATTCGCTATATATGGACTTGTTATCAAGCTTTTGGCTATGTTAAAGAAGCCTATCAAACACTAGCGCGTAAGGAACTAACGATGGAGGTCTTGGACTGTTCGGCGATTTTATTGTCCTTGTTTATGAACCAATCCAAGACGGCTAGCAATATCATGTTTATGCTTGATTTGGGGAATCATTTAGATCAGTGGTCCTTGAAAAAAACGGCAACAGATTTAGAACAAAGCCTTCTTGCAAAAGAGAGCGACGTATTCCTAGTACAGGGTGATACGGTCGTTAGTATCAAGAGTTCCGATGTTCAAATAGGAGATGTCTTGGTCCTATCTCAAGGAAATGAAATTCTGTTTGATGGACAAGTAGTTTCAGGTTTAGGTATGGTCAACGAAAGCTCCTTGACGGGAGAGAGTTTTCCAGTTGAAAAAAGAGAGTCTGATTTGGTTTGTGCAAATACAGTATTAGAAACTGGAGAATTGCGCATTCGTGTAACCGATAATCAGATGAACAGCCGGATTTTACAGCTGATTGAGTTGATGAAGAAATCTGAAGAAAACAAGAAAACGAAACAACGCTATTTCATCAAGATGGCGGACAAGGTCGTCAAATATAATTTCTTGGGGGCTGGGCTGACTTACCTATTGACAGGTTCTTTTTCGAAGGCTATTTCTTTCCTATTGGTCGATTTCTCCTGCGCTTTGAAAATCTCTACTCCTGTAGCTTATTTGACAGCTATCAAGGAGGGGTTGAATCGTGAAATGGTGATTAAGGATGGGGATGTTCTGGAGAAATATCTGGAAGTTGATACTTTCTTGTTTGATAAGACGGGAACAATCACAACTAGCTATCCGATAGTTGAAAAGGTGTTACCTTTTGGGGACTATAGTGAGGAAGATATTCTCAGAATCAGTGCCTGTCTTGAGGAACACATTTATCATCCTATTGCTAATGCCATCGTCAAGCAAGCCGAGATAGAGGGAATTGAACATGAGGAAATGCATGGGAAACTCCAATATATCGCAAGCAAGGGGATTAAATCTCATATAGATGGGCAACCAGTTCTTATTGGGAATTATGTCTTGATGCAGGATGAACAGATTCATATCAGTTCAGAACAACATGCTTTAATTGAAGAGTACAAGAGTCACTACAATCTCTTATTCTTGGCTTATCAGAATGAATTGATTGGAATGTTCTGTATTCATACTCCTTTGAGAAAAGAAGCAAAAGCAGCCTTGGAGAAACTTAAGGCACAAGGGAAAAAATTGATTCTGGCAACAGGGGACACCTTGGTTAGAACAGAGGAATTAGTCAAAGATTTGCCCTTTGATCAGGTCTATACAGACTTGAAACCTGATGGGAAATTTGAGTTAGTAGAGGAACTGCAGAAAGCAGGTCACATTATTTTGATGGTTGGGGATGGGTTGAATGACTCAGCTGCTCTAACCCTATCAGATATCGGTGTGGTGATGAATGAGAGTGCAGATATTTCTAAGCAGATGAGCGATATCTTATTGTTAGATAATCGTTTGGATTTCTTCCAAGAGTTGGATTGGCTATCATCATCTTTGCAAACACTCATCAAGAAGAATATTCAAGATACCGTTGTCGTAAATAGTAGTTTGATTGGCTTTGGCTTGTTTAATTGGCTCAGTCCTTCAAATCTCTCTATCTTACATAATCTAACAACCTTACGCATTGTCCTGCGTAGCCTGTCTATTAAGACTAGATAGATGTGCTTATCAATAACAAAAAGGAGTTACCTTTCTTGAGGTTAACTCCTTTATTTATAGGTAAATGTTGAACAATTTAGTAAGTCAATACAAAGTATTTTTTCTTCCCACGACGGATAACAGTCAGTTCGTTCTCAAGCTTATCTGCATCACTCAAGACATAGTCAAGGTCTTGGATGCGGTCGCCGTTGACGTAGATAGCTCCGTTTTGAACATCTTCACGGGCTTGGCGTTTTGAGTTAACCACACCAGATGAGACGAGCAGTTCCACGATGTTGTGATTTTCGTCTGCCTGTACTTGGTAGTTTGGCACTCCACGAAGTCCTTGTCTGAGTTCTTTGACAGAAAGGTTTTTGACGTTTCCTGCAAAGAGTTGCTCAGTGATGTTAAGAGCTTCTTTGTAGGCTTCTTCTCCGTGAACAAGTGTGACCACTTCACGGGCCAAGACTTTTTGAGCCAAGCGTTCATGTGGAGCCGCTTCAAACTGTTTACGGATGTCTTCAATCTCATCCAGTGACAAGAAAGTAAAGATTTTCAAGAAGCGAACAGCGTCAGCGTCCATAACATTCATCCAGAATTGGTACATTTCGTATGGAGAAGTCTTTTCAGGATTGAGCCAGACTGCGTTTCCTTCTGATTTACCAAATTTCTTACCAGTTGCATCTGTGATCAATGGAACAGTGATAACGTGACCAGTTTTATCAGCCTTACGACGAAGCAATTCAGTACCAGCTGTCATATTTCCCCACTGGTCAGAACCACCGATTTGTAGCGTTACGTTGTGTTCTTGGTTAAGGACGAAGAAGTCGTAACCTTGCATGATTTGGTAAGCGAACTCAGTGTAAGAAATCCCTGTTTCGATCCGTTTTTTAACAGACTCTTTACTCATCATGTAGTTGACAGTGAAGTATTTTCCAATATCACGGAGGAAGTCAATGAAGCTGATGCTGCCAAACCAGTCGTAGTTGTTGACCATGACAGCTTTATTTTCCCCATTTTCAAAGTCAAGAAAACGAGAAAGTTGTCCTTGGATAGACTTGACCCAGCCATCTACTGTGTCTTTTGTTTGGAGACTACGTTCAGCATCTTTGAAGGACGGATCTCCGATGAGACCTGTAGCACCGCCAACGAGCGCATAAGGTTTGTGACCTGCTAGTTGCAAGCGACGACTTGTTAAGATTGCGACAAGGTGGCCTAGGTGAAGGCTGTCAGCAGTTGGATCGTAGCCAGTATAATAAGAAACTCGACCTTCTTCTAGGGCTTTACGCAAAGCTTCTTCATCAGTCGTTTGAAAAATCAAACCACGCTCTTTTAGCTCATCAAAAATGTGCATGTGTCTTTTCTCCTTTTTTAAATTATTGTTTCTACCTATTGTATCACAAACTTGGGCAATAGCCTAGCAGAATAGGGAAGAAAGTGGCTATTTTATTGAAAGTTTCCCTTTTATGGTATAATAGATAGAGTGAGGAAATCCATGCAAAATCAATTAAATGAATTAAAACGAAAAATGCTGGAATTTTTCCAGCAAAAACAAAAAAATAAAAAATCAGCTAGCCCTGGCAAGAAAGGTTCAAGTGCCCAAAAATCTAAATCACTAGATAGGCCAGCCATTTTTCCAGCTATTTTACTGAGTATAAAAGCCCTATTTAACTTGCTCTTTGTGCTCGGTTTTCTAGGAGGAATGTTGGGAGCTGGGATTGCTTTGGGGTACGGAGTGGCCTTGTTTGACAAGGTACGGGTGCCTCAGACAGAAGAATTGGTGAATCAGGTCAAGGACATCTCTTCTATTTCAGAGATTACCTATTCGGACGGGACGGTGATTGCTTCCATAGAGAGTGACTTGTTGCGCACTTCTATCTCATCTGAGCAAATTTCGGAAAATCTGAAGAAGGCTATTATTGCGACGGAAGACGAACACTTTAAAGAACATAAGGGTGTAGTGCCCAAGGCGGTGATTCGTGCGACCTTGGGGAAATTTGTAGGTTTGGGTTCCTCTAGTGGGGGTTCAACCTTGACCCAGCAACTGATTAAACAGCAGGTGGTTGGAGATGCGCCTACCTTGGCTCGTAAGGCGACAGAGATTGTGGATGCTCTTGCCTTGGAACGCGCCATGAATAAAGATGAGATTTTAACGACCTATCTCAATGTGGCTCCCTTTGGCCGAAATAATAAGGGACAGAATATTGCAGGGGCTCAGCAGGCAGCTGAGGGGATTTTCGGTGTAGATGCAAGTCAGTTGACGGTTCCTCAAGCAGCATTTTTAGCAGGACTTCCACAGAGTCCCATTACCTATTCTCCTTATGAAAATACTGGAGAGTTGAAGAGTGATGAAGACTTAGAAATAGGCTTGAGACGGGCTAAGGCAGTTCTTTACAGTATGTATCGTACAGGTGCCTTAAGCAAAGACGAGTATTCTCAATATAAGGATTACAATCTTAAACAGGACTTTCTCCCTTCAGCTACAGTCATAGGTGTGTCACGAGGCTATTTATACTTTACAGCCTTGGCAGAAGCTCAAGAACGTATGTATGACTATCTAACTCAGAGAGACAATGTCTCCGCTAAGGAGTTGAAAAATGAGGCAACTCAGAAGTTTTATCGCGATTTGGCATCCAAGGAAATTGAAAATGGTGGTTATAAAATTACTACTACCATAGACCAGAAAATTCATTCTGCTATGCAAAGTGCGGTTGCTGACTATGGCTATCTTTTAGACGATGGAACAGGTCGTGTAGAAGTAGGGAATGTCCTGATGGACAACCAAACAGGTGCTATTCTAGGCTTTGTAGGTGGTCGTAATTATCAAGAAAATCAAAACAATCATGCCTTTGATACCAAGCGCTCACCAGCTTCTACTACCAAGCCTTTGCTGGCCTACGGTATTGCTATTGACCAGGGCTTGATGGGAAGCGAAACGATTCTATCTAACTATCCAACAAACTTTGCCAATGGGAATCCGATTATGTATGCTAATAGTAAGGGAACAGGAATGATGACCTTGGGAGAAGCTCTGAACTATTCATGGAATATCCCTGCTTACTGGACCTATCGTATGCTTCGTGAAAAGGGTATTGATGTCAAGGGTTATATGGAAAAGATGGGTTACGAGATTCCTGAGTACGGTATTGAGAGCTTGCCAATGGGTGGTGGTATTGAAGTCACAGTTGCCCAGCATACCAATGGCTATCAGACCCTAGCAAATAATGGTCTATATCATAAAAAACATGTGATTTCTAAAATTGAAGCAGCAGATGGTAGAGTGGTGTATGAATATCAGGATAAACCAGTTCAAGTCTATTCAAAAGCTACTGCGACGATTATGCAGGGCTTGTTGCGAGAAGTTCTATCCTCTCGTGTGACAACAACCTTCAAGACGAATCTGACTTCTTTAAATCCTACTCTGGCTAATGCAGATTGGATTGGGAAGACTGGTACAACCAACCAAGACGAAAATATGTGGCTCATGCTTTCGACACCTAGATTAACCCTGGGTGGCTGGATTGGGCATGATGATAATCATTCGCTGTCACGTAGAGCAGGTTATTCTAATAACTCTAATTACATGGCTCATCTGGTAAATGCGATTCAGCAAGCCTCCCCAAGCATTTGGGGGAACGAGCGCTTCGCTTTAGATCCTAGTGTCGTAAAATCCGAAGTCTTGAAATCAACAGGTCAAAAACCAGGGAAGGTTTCTGTTGAAGGAAAAGAGGTAGAGGTCACAGGTTCGACTGTTACCAGCTATTGGGCTAATAAGGCAGGAGCGCCAACGACTAGTTATCGCTTTGCTATTGGTGGAAGTGATGCAGATTATCAGAATGCTTGGTCAAGTATCGTTAGCACACTACCAACTCCATCAAGCTCCAGCAGTTCAAGCAGTTCAAGTAGTTCAAGTAGTAGTTCTAGTGATAGCAGTAACTCAAGTACTACACGACCTTCTTCTTCAAGGGCGAGACGATAAGTTCTATGAACTGTGCTAAATGAAGTGGCCAATCAATGGATTGCCACTTTTTTCTTTTTTCCTTTCGTGTTACAATAAAGGTATGAATCAGTATCAGAAAAAGATTGTTAAAGGAACCATTTATTCTCTTCTATCCGGCCTAATCTGGGGAATCTGTGGGATTTTAGGAGAGTACTTCTTTACTCATTATCAGGTGTCTTCGGGCTGGATTACCTCTATGCGTTTGACACTGGCAGGAAGTCTTGTACTCATTTGGTCTGCGATGCAATTAAAATCGCAAGTGTTTGATATTTGGCGAGACAAGAAAAATTACCTGCCCTTTTTGGCCTATGCTATTTTGGGGATTTTTTCAGTCCAATATTTTTTCTATCTCTGTGTAGAATACTCAAATGCAGCGACAGCGACTATTTTACAGTTTATTAGCCCTGTCTTTATCCTCTTTTACAATCGCTTGGTTTATCAAAAACGAGCGTCAAAAAGTGCTATTTTCTATGTTTTGATTGCTATGCTGGGTGTTTGCCTGATGGCGACAAAAGGCGATCTCTCTCAGTTATCCATGACGCCACTAGCCCTTATAACAGGTCTGTTGAGTGCCATGGGGGTTATGTTTAATGTTATCTTACCCCAACCTTTTGCGAAACGCTATGGTTTTGTACCTACGGTTGGGTGGGGGATGATTTTGGCAGGTTTATTTAGCAATGTCCTCTCGCCGGTTTACCAGCTTTCCTTTACTCTGGATATTTGGGGTATCTTGATTTGCCTCATTATCGCTTTTTTCGGGACGGCTTTTGCCTTTTTCATTTCCATGAAGGCAGTGTCCTTGGTTTCTCCTTTGGTGGTTTCTGTTATCAGTGCCAGTGAACCTCTCTCTTCTGCTCTCTTGAGTGTTTTGTTCTTAGGATTGGTAGTGGATTGGTCCCTTCTTCTAGCGATGGCCTTGATTATTTTGCCTATGATATTTTTGTCTATAGAAGAAGCGAAAGAAAGTAGATAAAAGTCTTTTCTTAATTCTAAAAGTGTGCTATACTAGAATAGTCAATAAAACACGGGGAGATAGTTGTGAAGAGTGTTTTTAGGTTGTATCGGTAGGGGCTTGCTTTTACCGACAGCACGTTTTATCTCACATCCCTAAAAAATCATACCTAAAAACAGACAAAAAGGCTTCAAATTTGAGGCCTTTTTTGGTAGAATAGTTATCATTATAAAGAATGAGAGGCCTTTTATGACTGCTACAAAAATGAGCGCACAAGAAATTATTCAATTTATCGCCAATGCTGAAAAGAAAACCAGTGTGAAAGTAACCTTTGAGGGAGAACTTGCAACTGCTGTACCTAGCTCTATTGTTAAACTAGGGAATGTCTTATTTGGAGACTGGAAAGATGTTGCTCCGCTTCTCGATGGTTTGGTAGAAAATCAAGACTATGTTGTTGAGCAAGACGCTCGTAATTCTGCCGTTCCTTTGCTAGATAAACGTGCTATCAATGCTCGTATCGAGCCAGGTGCGATTATCCGTGATCAAGTTGAAATTGGTGACAGTGCTGTTATCATGATGGGAGCAGTCATCAATATCGGTGCTGAAATTGGTGCAGGAACCATGATTGACATGGGGGCTATCCTTGGTGGCCGTGCTATTGTTGGGAAAAACAGTCACGTTGGTGCAGGTGCCGTTCTTGCAGGTGTGATTGAGCCAGCTAGCGCAGAACCAGTCCGTGTTGGAGATAATGTTCTTATCGGCGCTAATGCAGTGGTCATCGAAGGAGTTCAAATCGGTAGTGGTTCAGTTGTCGCAGCAGGAGCTATTGTTACCCAAGATGTCCCAGAAAACGTAGTAGTAGCAGGTGTTCCAGCTCGTATCATCAAAGAGATTGATGCCCAAACCCAACAAAAAACAGCGCTAGAAGATGCGCTTCGTACCTTATAATTGTAAAAGAAAAATAGAGGCGGAACCCTTCTTCCAGCCTCTTTCTGCTATATAGGAGGACAGATAGATGTTAGATTTGATTCAGACTAGACGAGATTTGCACCAGATTCCAGAGATTGGCTTGGAGGAGTTCAAGACTCATGCTTATTTGCTAGATGTGATTGAGAAATTGACTGCGGGCAAGAAGTTTGTTCAAGTTCGTACTTGGCGGACAGGTATTTTGGTCTATTTGCAGGGAAGTCAGCCAGAGAGGACCATTGGTTGGCGGACAGATATTGATGGTCTGCCTATCGTTGAACAAACAGGATTTCCTTTCGCTTCTCAGCACCAAGGTAGTATGCATGCTTGTGGACATGATTTCCACATGACCATTGCCTTGGGCTGTCTTGAGCGCGCCCTTGAGGAGCAACCAAAGAACAATCTACTCTTCCTATTTCAGCCTGCTGAAGAAAATGAAGCTGGTGGCATGCTCATGTATGAGGATGGCGCTTTTGGAGACTGGTTGCCAGACCAGTTTTATGGCCTCCATGTCCGTCCAGATCTGAAAGTTGGCCAGATTGCGACCAATACTCATACACTTTTTGCAGGGACTTGTGAGGTGAAGATTCGTTTCAAAGGCAAAGGTGGCCACGCAGCCTTTCCGCATGAAGCCAATGACGCTTTGGTGGCGGCTAGTTACTTTGTAACCCAAGTGCAGTCAGTTGTCAGCCGCAATGTCAACCCAATCGAGGGAGCAGTGGTGACCTTTGGCGTTTTTCAGGCTGGAACAACCAACAATGTCATCACAGACACAGCCTTTTTACATGGAACTATTCGTGCCTTAACTCAGGATATGAGCCTCTTGGTGCAAAAGCGGGTCAAAACAGTTGCAGAAGGAGTTGCAGCTGCCTTTGATATGGAAGTTGAAGTGGAACTCAAGCAAGGTGGATACCTACCTGTTGAGAACAATCCAGCCTTGGCGCGTGAACTGATGGATTTCTTTGAAGAAAAAGACGGAATCGAGCTGATTGATATCGAGCCTGCTATGACAGGTGAAGACTTTGGTTATCTTCTTTCAAAGGTTGATGGTGTTATGTTTTGGCTAGGTATCGATAGTCCCTACGCTCTTCATCACCCTCAAATGAGTCCTAAGGAAGAGGCTTTATCTATTGGGGTGGATGCGGTCTCTAGTTTCCTGAAAAAGAAGGCAGCAGAGTAGAGGAATTGTCTATGAAAGCAGAATTACGCAAGCAAGTCTTGCAAGAAATGAAGACTATATCTCAAGAGCAAAAACAGGCTATAGAGCAAGCTTTAACCGAGCGATTGTTACAACACCCCTTTTACCAAGAAGCCAAGGTTATTGCAACCTATCTCTCTTTTCCTCATGAGTTTCAAACGCAGGGATTGATTGAGCAGGCGCTGAAGGATGGCAAGAAGGTTCTGATACCCAAAACCTATCCCAAGGGGCACATGGACTTTGTGGTCTATGATCCGCAGCAGTTGGTAAAAACTTCCTTTGGCTTACTGGAACCACAGGGAGATTTGGAAGTATTGGATGCCTCTAAGATTGATTTGATTCATGTTCCGGGGCTGGCTTTTACGACAAAGGGTTATCGAATTGGCTATGGCGGAGGTTATTATGACCGCTATCTGGAACAGTTTACTGGTCATACTTTGAGTACGGTTTATCATTATCAAGTTCAGGACTTTATCCCTGAAAAGCATGATATTCCTGTTCAGGAGGTTCTGATTGATGAAAGAAATCTTTGATAGGCGTTACCCTGTGACGAGTTTCTTCCTCTTAGTGACGACCTTGGTATTTCTACTAATGTTGGTGACCACAGGAGGAAACTTTTACAGGGCAGATACCCTATTTCGATTTGGAGCTATGTATGGGCCTGTTATTCGGCTCTTTCCCGAGCAGGTTTGGCGTCTCTTCTCTGCTATTTTTGTTCATATTGGGTGGGAGCATTTCATTGTTAATATGCTTTCGCTCTATTATCTTGGTAGGCAAGTAGAGGAGATTTTCGGATCCAAGAAGTTTTGCTTTCTCTATCTCTTATCTGGAATGATGGGCAATCTCTTTGTTTTTGTATTTAGTCCAAAATCCTTAGCAGCAGGAGCTTCTACTTCTCTCTATGGGCTATTTGCTGCGATTATTGTTCTTCGCTATGCAACGCGTAATCCTTATATCCAGCAGTTGGGGCAATCTTATCTGACACTTTTTGTGATTAACATTATTGGAAGTGTTCTGATTCCAGGAATCAGTCTAGCAGGTCATATCGGAGGTGCAGTTGGTGGCGCATTTCTAGCAGTTATCTTTCCAGTTAGAGGAGAAAGACGGATGTATGGCGCTAGTCAGAGACTGGTAGCGTTAGTGTTGTTCGTAGGACTCGCAGTCTTACTTCTCTACAAGGGAATGGGGTTGTGACGAAGTTGAAAGAAAATTTGTATAATGAAAAAAGATAAGGCATTTTTTGAACCTTATCTTTTTATGTTATTCTTTTTCAGCTAATTCTTTTCCAAGTTGGATGAGGTAATCTTTCAAGTCATCTTTGACTTGTGGATGTTTGAGGGCGTAGTCAATAGATGTTTTCATAAAGCCAAACTTATCCCCAACGTCGTAACGAGCTCCTGTAAATTCACGGGCGAAAACACGTTGTGTTTTATTAAGGGTATCAATAGCGTCGGTAAGCTGGATTTCATTTCCAGCGCCTGGAGCTTGCTTTTCGAGAATATCAAAAATTTCTGGTGTGAGAAGATAGCGACCGATGATTGCCAAATCACTTGGAGCATCTTCGGGAGCTGGTTTTTCAACGAAAGTTTCAACGCTATAGAGTCCATTGATTCCTTCTCCTTGAGGAGCAATGACCCCATATGATGAAACGTCTTCGTGTGGTACGGGCATGACAGCAATGGTTGATGCGTGTGTCTTTTCGTAATCATTCATCAGTTGTTTTGTCAAAGGAACGGCATTCTCGTCTGTGATGTCCATAAGGTCATCACCCAGCATAACAACGAAGGGTTCATTCCCCACAAAAGCTTTGGCTTGTAGGACAGCGTCTCCAAGACCACGAGGGTGAGTTTGGCGAATGAAATGGAGGCGCATACCAGTTGCTTCATCTACCAATTTTAACAAATCCGTTTTGCCTTTTTCTTTGAGGTTGTACTCAAGCTCAAAGTTTGAATCAAAGTGGTCCTCAATAGAACGTTTTGATTTACCAGTGACAACCAGAATATCTTCGATACCTGATTTAAGAGCCTCTTCTACGATAAACTGGATAGTTGGTTTATCTACAATTGGCAACATTTCTTTAGCAAGTGCTTTGGTTGCTGGTAAAAATCGAGTTCCTAGTCCAGCGGCAGGAATGACTGCTTTTCTAACTTTCAGTGCCATAAGAATCCTTTCTTTAGAGGGTTAAGACCACTCATTTTCTGCTTTAAATTCATTGTTCATGATATCATAAATGGCATCTTTGATATTGGTTCCGTTGTAAATAACTTGGTAAATGGCCTGCGTAATGGGCATATAAACTCCAAGTTCTTGCGCTAGTTCATAGGCTGCTCGAGTCGTTGAAATTCCTTCGATTACCATGCCCATATTGGCTTCGATATCAGCTAGGGATTCTCCACGACCAAGAGCATCTCCGGCTCTCCAGTTACGAGAGTGGATGGAGGTTCCCGTTACGATCAAGTCTCCTACACCAGACAAGCCACTATAGGTCAGTGGATTAGCCCCGAGTGCTACCCCTAGGCGGGTGATTTCTGCCAAGCCTCGAGCGATGATGGCTGCCTTGGCATTGTCACCAAATCCCAAACCATGTAAAGCTCCAGCGCCGACAGCAATAATATTTTTAAGAGCGCCAGCAGTTTCGACCCCGATAACATCCGTATTGGTATAAAGTCGGAAGTAGTGATTACTAAAGAGCTCTTGAACGTATTGAGCTGTGTGTAAATCTTTAGAAGCAGCAGTGATTAAAGTCAGGTCACGCACAATGGTCTCTTCTGCATGGCTAGGTCCTGAAACAACGACAATATCACTGCGGAGATGTTCAGGAATTTCTTCTTCAAGGATGGTTGATAATCGTTTATGGCTATCGGGTTCTAATCCCTTTGATGCGTGCATGATGATAGCCTTATGGTCTAAGGTTTTTGCAACTTGTTGGGCAACAAGTCGTGTCACTTTTGTTGGGACAACAAACAAAATCGCATCTACATCTTTTAATGCCTCTGCTAAGTCGGTGTAGGCAATGATATTTTCGTCTAGAACGACATCTTTAAAGTAGTGCTTGTTAGTATGATAGGTATTAATTTCATTGATTTGTTCGGGAATGTTTCCCCAAATACGTACCTCGTGTCCATTGTCATTTAAGACTTGTGAAAGGGCAGTTCCCCAAGAACCAGGCCCCAAGACGGCGACGGTTTGTTTTTCCATGATTTCCTCCTTAATAGAGTCCTTTCCCTTATTCTATCATATTTTAGAGGATTTTGCACTTGCATTGCTGGGGGAGTGGTGGCTTTGTTACTTGAAAAATATACAAAAACCGAGACGAAGTATTAAACTTTCAGTCTCGGTTTTGATATTATGTGACTATTAGTCTG
>NZ_VMLY01000025.1:0-515 GCF_013276905.1 Streptococcus sp. 3109
AGAAGATGTGATTGGAAATGAGAATGCGACAGCGGATCAAGTAAGAGAAGCACTAAGAAAAGTAGGCGACGCTAAAACGAACTTAGAAAAAGCAACAACAGTATTGAACAATGCAGGAACAACGCCAGCTAAGGAAAAATTATCAAGAGAAGCAGCAGCATTAAGCAATAGAGCAGATACAGCAAACAAAACACCAGACAGTGTTACAGCGTACAATAATAAAGTAGCTGAAGCGCAAAATGATATAACACAAGCGCAAGCAGCAGCGCAAGCAGTAGCAAATAAAGGTGATGATGCGACAGCAACAGAAGTATCAGAGGCACAAGCGAAGGTAACCGCAGCACAAGCGAAATTAGACGAAGCTAAGAAACTGTTAGTAGCTCAAGAAGACAAATCAGGCTTAACAACAGCTAAAAATGAATTAGCAGATGCGATAGCAGTAAATGCAGATACAGCGGATAAACCACAAAGCAAAGTACAAGCATACGAAACAGCTAAGCAAGCAGCAAAGCAGC
>NZ_VMLY01000026.1:0-18134 GCF_013276905.1 Streptococcus sp. 3109
AAGACTGACGAAGTCAGTGACCATATCTACGGCAAGGTGACGCTGACGAAGTTTGAATTGGATTTTCGCAGAGTGTAAATTGTTGAAACTAGGTTGTCCTACCTTCTAGGAGTGACAGCCTAGTTTTTTATAAACTATCAAGAAATCGGAGAAAATAATGGTAATTGAATTAAAATCAGAACAATTAAGAGTTCAATTTAACAGTTTTGGTGGAGCTCTTTCTTCTATAAAAGATGCTGAGGGACTTGAGTATTTGTGGCAAGGGGATGCTACTTATTGGAGTGGACAAGCTCCTGTTCTCTTTCCTATTTGTGGTTCATTGAGAGAGGATACAGCCGTCTATATAGATGAGAAGGGGCAAGAAAGCAAAGGAAACATTCCTCGTCATGGTTTGGTTCGTAAGAAAGAATTTGAAGTAGTTGAACAGACAGACAAGAGTGTAACTTTTGCAATTGAAGATGACGAGAATAGCTATCAAAATTATCCTTATCATTTCCGCCTAGAGATCACTTATAGCCTTTCTCGAAAGACAGTACGAACTCAATACAAGATTTTCAATAAAGAAACTAGCAAGGTCATGCCTTACTTTATTGGTGGACATCCAGGATTTAATTGTCCTCTACTTGATGATGAGGTCTATGAAGATTACTATATAGAGTTTGAGAAAGAAGAGACTTGCTCTGTTCCACGTCCTTTCCCAGAAACAGGTATGTTGGATTTTCTAGATAGAAGTCCATGGTTAGAGGCTCAAAAAGAATTAGACCTTAGCTATGATTTGTTTAGCACAGATGCAGTTACCTTAGATGAATTGCAATCTAGGACAATTGCCCTTCGTTCTCGTAAACATGACAAAGGCTTGAAAGTGAACTTTGCAGAGTTTCCAAATCTCATCATCTGGTCAACCTTGAATAAGGGACCTTTCATTGCCTTTGAACCATGGTCTGGCTTGTCAACATCCCTTGAAGAAGGAGATCATCTAGAAGATAAGAAGAATGTTCGTCTCCTAGAACCTGGTCAAGTGGATCAAATTGGTTTTGACATCGAAATTTTTTAGATTAAAAAATAAAACACAAAAACAAACATTAACTGTTGACTTTTTTAGGAAATAGGAGTATATTATGTTTGTAAGCAACAAATGATATTTGTAACAAACAAATAACCGCTTGTTATATTCTCTTTTGAAGAGAGATTATTTCTAGGAAACTGATTTCCTAAACTTGAATAAGGTGTAAGTCATCTCATTCAATCCAATTTGTCAATAAACTGCTAGAAAGCTTTTTGTAGATGAACTGATAACTATAAAAGTCTTTACTAGCCTAGAAAAATAAAAAGGAGTATACAATATGTCTATTGTTATCGGTGCAGATGCTGCAGGTTTGAGATTGAAAGAAGTTGTGAAAGACTTCTTAGAAAAAGAAAACTTCCACGTTGTGGATGTTACAGCTGAAGGTCAAGACTTTGTTGATGTGACTCTCGCTGTTGCTGCAGAAGTAAACAAAGAAGAACAAAACCTTGGTATCGTGATTGATGCTTACGGTGCTGGTCCATTTATGGTCGCAACTAAGATTAAAGGAATGGTTGCTGCAGAAGTATCTGACGAACGTTCAGCTTATATGACTCGTGGACACAACAACTCACGTATGATCACTATGGGTGCACAACTTGTTGGTGATGAATTGGCTAAAAACATCGCTAAAGGATTTGTTAACGGTAAATACGACGGTGGTCGTCACCAGATTCGTGTCGATATGTTGAACAAAATGTGCTAATTAGATTACAGTAAGAAAGGTAAGATAAAAATGAGAATTGCAATTGGATGTGACCACATCGTAACAGATGAAAAAATGGCGGTTTCAGAATTTTTGAAATCAAAAGGATATGAAGTCATTGACTTCGGTACTTATGACCATACACGTACTCATTACCCAATCTTCGGTAAAAAAGTAGGGGAAGCTGTAACTAGCGGTCAAGCTGATCTTGGTGTATGTATCTGTGGTACTGGTGTTGGTATTAACAACGCTGTAAATAAAGTTCCTGGTGTTCGTTCTGCCTTGGTTCGTGATATGACTACAGCCCTTTATGCTAAAGAACAATTGAATGCCAACGTTATCGGTTTTGGTGGTAAGATTACTGGTGAATTGCTCATGTGTGATATCATCGAAGCTTTCATCCATGCTGAATACAAACCATCTGAAGAAAACAAAAAATTGATTGCGAAAATTGAACACGTTGAAAGTCACAATGCTCAACAAACAGACGCGAACTTCTTTACAGAATTCCTTGAAAAATGGGATCGCGGAGAATACCACGACTAAGAGGTAACCTATGATTTTAACAGTCACAATGAACCCATCCATTGATATTTCCTATCCTTTGGATGAGTTGAAGATTGATACTGTCAATCGTGTGGTGGATGTAACCAAAACGGCTGGTGGTAAGGGACTCAATGTTACCCGAGTACTTTCAGAATTTGGCGATTCTGTTCTTGCTACTGGTTTAGTGGGTGGCAAACTTGGTGAGTTTTTGGTTGAACATATCGATAATCAAGTAAAGAAAGATTTCTTCTCAATTCAGGGAGAAACTCGTAACTGTATCGCTATTCTCCACGGAGACAACCAAACAGAAGTTCTTGAAAAAGGTCCTGAAGTATTGGAACAGGAAGGTCAAGGCTTTTTGGAACATTTTAAAAATCTCCTGGAGTCAGTTGAAGTAGTAGCTATCTCAGGTAGTTTACCAGCTGGCCTTCCAGTTGATTACTATGCGAGCTTGGTAGAACTTGCTAATCAAGCTGGCAAACCTGTAGTCTTGGACTGCTCAGGTGCAGCTCTTCAGGCGGTTCTTGAATCACCACATAAACCAACAGTCATCAAACCAAATAATGAGGAATTGTCTCAGCTTCTAGGAAGAGAAGTTTCTGAGGATTTGGATGAATTAAAAGAAGTCCTTCAAGAACCTTTGTTTGCAGGTATTGAATGGATTATCGTTTCACTTGGCGCCAACGGTGCCTTTGCCAAACATGGCGACACTTTCTACAAGGTAGATATTCCTAGAATTCAGGTAGTCAACCCTGTCGGATCTGGAGATTCTACTGTGGCAGGGATTTCTTCAGGACTTCTTCATAAAGAATCGGATGCAGAATTACTCATCAAGGCAAATGTCCTTGGTATGCTCAATGCTCAAGAAAAAATGACTGGTCATGTCAACATGGCCAACTATCAAGCTCTATATGATCAATTAATAGTAAAAGAGGTATAAAATGGCTTTAACAGAACAAAAACGTGTACGCTTAGAAAAACTTTCTGATGAAAATGGTATCATCTCAGCTCTTGCCTTTGACCAACGTGGTGCTTTGAAACGTTTGATGGCTCAACACCAAACAGAAGAACCAACTGTGGCTCAAATGGAAGAACTTAAAGTCTTAGTAGCAGATGAATTGACTAAATACGCTTCATCTATGCTTCTTGACCCTGAATATGGCCTTCCAGCAACTAAAGCTCTTGATGAAAAAACAGGTCTTCTTCTTGCTTATGAAAAAACTGGTTATGACACAACAAGCACAAAACGCTTACCAGACTGTTTGGATATTTGGTCTGCAAAACGGATTAAAGAAGAAGGTGCAGATGCAGTTAAATTCTTGCTTTACTATGATGTAGATAGCGCTGACGAACTCAACCAAGAAAAACAAGCTTACATCGAACGGATTGGTTCTGAGTGTGTGGCTGAAGATATCCCATTCTTCCTTGAAATCCTTGCTTACGATGAAAAAATTGCGGATGCAGCTTCTGTAGAATACGCTAAAGTAAAACCACATAAAGTTATCGGTGCTATGAAAGTCTTCTCAGACCCACGCTTTAACATTGATGTCTTGAAAGTAGAAGTTCCTGTTAACATCAAATATGTTGAAGGATTCGCTGAAGGTGAAGTAGTTTATACACGTGAAGAAGCAGCAGCCTTCTTCAAAGCACAAGATGAAGCAACTAACCTGCCATACATCTACTTGAGTGCTGGTGTATCAGCTAAACTTTTCCAAGATACTCTTGTATTTGCCCATGAGTCAGGTGCAAACTTTAACGGAGTTCTTTGTGGCCGTGCAACATGGGCTGGATCAGTTGAAGCATACATCAAAGATGGTGAAGCAGCAGCTCGCGAATGGCTTCGCACAACTGGTTTTGAAAACATTGACGAACTCAACAAAGTTCTTCAAACAACAGCAACTTCATGGACTGAACGTGTTTAATAAACTTCTCCTAGTTTAGGAACATGAATCTAAAAAAGTTGAATGTAAAGGTTTACAAATTTATTTTTCTGTCTCCCTGTTTTTGTTTTAATTGACAAAAAAATAAAAACAGGTAATTTTGGTTGATAGATTTTAGAGCATGATTTGTAAGTTTTAGAAAAAGTTGCATGTAAAGGTTTACAAAATAACTTACTTGTGGTATACTTGAATCACAAGTTGATACAAGGTGAGTGTTACTAAGTAAGATTAGGCATGATCACAGATGAATTAGAAATCTAGCGATTTTCTGATCTCATTTGTGGTCATTTTTTATGCTCATATACCTTTAAAATATAAAAGGAGGTTGACATGTATCGAATTCTAAATCCAATGAATCACAATGTCTCGCTTGTCAGAAATGATAAGGGAGAAGAAGTGATTGTGATTGGTAAGGGGATTGCATTTGGAAAGAAGAAGGGGGATTTGATTGCTGAAAATCAGGTTGAGAAAATTTTTCGGATGAAGACCGAAGAGTCCAGAGAAAACTTTATGGCTCTTCTCAAAGATGTTCCGCTTGATTTTATCACAGTAACCTATGAAATCATTGATAAGCTTTCTAAAAAATATCATTATCCGATTCAAGAGTATCTCTATGTGACCTTGACAGATCATATTTACTGTTCTTACCAAGCTCTAGCACAAGGAAGGTACAAGGATAGTAATCTGCCAGATATTTCTGCCAAGTATCCTGTCGCTTTTCAAATCGCAAATGAAGCATTTGAATTTTACCGTCAGAAGCTAGCAGATCATTTCCCTGAAGATGAAATTATTCGGATTGCTTATCATTTCATCAATGCCGAAGGCGAGAATGAAGTGGAAGTGGTTGAGTCGATTGATAAGAGGAAAGAAATTCTCAGCAATGTTGAAGAAGTGCTAAAGGGTTATGCAATTCAACGAACCAAAGAGAATAACCATTTCTATGATCGCTTTATGATTCATTTGAATTATTTCTTGGATTATTTAGACAGATCTAGAGATGATAACCAATCACTTCTGGATATGGAAGATCATATTAAACGATCCTATCCAAAAGCCTTCGAGATTGGCTCCAAGATTTATGATGTGATTACGCAACATACGGGGCTTGATTTGTATAAGAGTGAACGAGTTTATCTAGTTCTACATATCCAACGTTTATTGTCATAAAAATTATTTAAAATTATATAAGGAGAATTCTATCATGAATAGAGAAGAAGTAACATTGTTAGGTTTTGAAATCGTAGCCTATGCTGGCGATGCTCGTTCAAAACTATTGGAAGCCTTGAAGGCTGCTGAAGCTGGTGATTTTGTAAAAGCGGATACTCTGGTAGAAGAAGCTGGTTCTTGCATTGCTGAAGCTCACCACGCTCAAACAAGTCTGTTGACTAAGGAAGCAGCTGGCGAGGATTTGGCCTATAGTGTAACCATGATGCATGGCCAAGACCACTTGATGACAACTATCTTGTTAAAAGATTTGATGCATCATTTAATTGAACTCTACAAGAGAGGAGTTAAGTAATGAATAAATTAATTGCATTTATCGAGAAAGGAAAGCCTTTCTTTGAGAAACTATCTCGTAATATCTATCTTCGTGCTATTCGTGATGGTTTCATTGCAGGTATGCCTGTTATTCTCTTCTCAAGTATTTTTATCTTGATTGCCTTTGTACCAAACTCATGGGGCTTTAAATGGTCTGATGAAGTTGTAGCCTTTCTGATGAAACCTTATAGCTATTCTATGGGTATTCTGGCTCTCTTGGTAGCTGGTACAACAGCTAAATCTTTGACCGACTCAGTAAACCGTAGTATGGAGAAAACCAATCAAATCAACTATATGTCAACACTGTTAGCAGCAATTGTTGGTTTGTTGATGTTGGCAGCTGATCCTATCGAAAATGGTCTAGCTACTGGATTCTTGGGGACAAAAGGTTTGCTTTCAGCCTTCCTTGCTGCCTTTGTTACCGTAGCCATCTATAAGGTTTGTGTTAAGAACAACGTCACTATTCGAATGCCTGACGAAGTTCCGCCAAATATCTCCCAAGTATTTAAAGATGTGATTCCATTCACTCTATCTGTTGTTTCTCTTTATGCTCTTGACTTATTAGCACGTCATTTTGTTGGTGCAAGCGTAGCTGAATCAATCGGTAAATTCTTTGCTCCACTCTTCTCTGCTGCTGATGGTTATCTTGGTATTACCATTATCTTTGGTGCCTTTGCCTTCTTCTGGTTTGTTGGTATCCATGGTCCATCTATCGTTGAGCCAGCTATCGCAGCTATTACCTATGCCAATGCCGAAGTCAACTTGAACCTTCTCCAACAAGGTATGCACGCTGACAAGATTCTTACTTCTGGTACACAAATGTTTATCGTTACCATGGGTGGTACTGGTGCGACACTGGTTGTTCCTTTCATGTTCATGTGGTTAACAAAATCGAAACGTAACCGTGCAATCGGTCGTGCGTCTGTTGTTCCAACCTTCTTTGGTGTCAACGAACCAATCTTGTTTGGTGCACCTCTTGTATTGAACCCAATCTTCTTCATTCCATTTATCTTTGCTCCAATCGCAAACGTTTGGATCTTCAAATTCTTTATTGAAACACTTGGAATGAACTCATTTACTGCTAATCTACCATGGACAACTCCAGCTCCACTAGGTCTAGTTCTTGGTACGAACTTCCAAGTTCTATCATTCATTCTTGCTGCCCTTCTAATCGTGGTTGACGTAGTCATTTACTATCCATTCCTTAAAGTATATGATGAACAAATTCTTGAAGAAGAGCGTTCAGGTAAATCTAATGATGAATTGAAAGAAAAAGTTGCCGCAAACTTCAACACTGCAAAAGCAGATGCTATTCTTGAAAAAGCTGGTGTAGAAGCAGCACAAAATACAATCACTGAAGAAACAAATGTCCTCGTTCTCTGTGCAGGTGGAGGGACAAGTGGACTTCTTGCGAATGCTTTGAATAAGGCAGCTGCAGAATACAATGTTCCTGTGAAAGCAGCAGCAGGTGGCTATGGTGCTCACCGTGAAATGTTGCCAGAGTTTGATCTTGTTATCCTTGCCCCTCAAGTTGCTTCAAACTTTGAAGACATGAAAGCAGAAACAGATAAGCTCGGTATTAAACTAGCGAAAACAGAAGGCGCTCAATACATCAAATTAACTCGTGATGGAAAAGGTGCTCTTGCATTCGTACAAGCTCAATTCGATTAACGATAGGGACTGTGAAACAGTCTCCTATCGTTACGGCAATCGCTATGGCGAATTTCCTAATCGCCTTGTTAATTCGTCGGTAAAAAGCTATCGTTTTTACCTCCTCATGTCACAATTCGATTAATAATAGGGACTATGAAATAGTCTCCTATCGTTACGGCAATCGCTATGGCAAATTTCCTAATCGCCTTATTAATTCGTCGGTAAAAGCTATCGTTTTTACCTCCTCATGTTACAATTCGGTGACTTGGTACAAGAAGTGAGATGGAGAAGGATGGCTCACTGACTCCTCTCCTCTCACTTTTACTTTATTTAAATCAAGAAATAGGTGAAAAAAATGACAAAAACATTACCAAAAGACTTTATTTTCGGTGGCGCAACAGCTGCCTATCAAGCAGAAGGTGCTACACATACTGATGGTAAAGGACCAGTTGCGTGGGATAAGTATCTTGAAGATAACTACTGGTACACTGCCGAACCAGCCAGTGATTTTTACAATCGATACCCAGTTGACCTCAAGCTAGCAGAAGAGTATGGTGTCAATGGTATTCGAATTTCTATTGCCTGGTCACGTATTTTCCCGACTGGTTACGGTCAAGTAAATGCTAAAGGTGTTGAATTTTATCATAATCTATTTGCAGAGTGTCACAAACGTCATGTTGAGCCTTTTGTAACTCTTCATCACTTTGATACGCCAGAAGCTCTCCACTCAAATGGAGACTTCTTAAACCGTGAAAATATTGAACACTTTGTAGACTACGCTGCCTTCTGTTTTGAAGAATTCCCAGAAGTAAACTATTGGACAACCTTTAATGAAATTGGGCCAATTGGTGATGGTCAATACTTGGTTGGAAAATTCCCTCCAGGTATTCAGTACGACCTTGCCAAAGTTTTCCAATCGCACCACAATATGATGGTTTCTCATGCGCGTGCAGTTAAGCTATATAAAGATAAAGGTTATAAAGGTGAAATTGGTGTTGTTCACGCACTGCCAACCAAGTATCCTTTAGATCCTAAAAATCCAGCAGATGTTCGTGCAGCTGAGTTGGAAGATATCATCCACAATAAATTTATCTTGGATGCAACTTATCTAGGTCACTATTCAGCTGAAACGATGGAAGGCGTCAACCATATCTTATCAGTCAATGGTGGTAGCTTGGATCTTCGTGAAGAAGATTTCACAGCATTAGAAGCTGCGAAAGACTTGAATGATTTTCTAGGCATCAACTATTATATGAGTGACTGGATGGAAGCCTTTGATGGAGAAACTGAAATTATCCATAATGGTAAGGGTGAGAAAGGAAGCTCTAAATACCAAATCAAAGGTGTTGGTCGTCGTGTAGCTCCTGACTATGTACCACGTACGGATTGGGATTGGATTATCTACCCTCAAGGTTTGTATGACCAAATCATGCGCGTGAAGAAAGATTATCCGAACTATAAGAAGATTTACATCACTGAAAATGGACTTGGTTATAAAGATGAGTTTGTAGACAATACTGTTTATGATGATGGCCGTATTGATTATGTCAAACAACACTTAGAGGTCTTATCTGATGCGATTGCTGATGGTGCAAACGTCAAAGGATACTTCATCTGGTCATTGATGGACGTCTTCTCATGGTCAAACGGTTATGAAAAACGTTACGGTCTCTTCTATGTAGACTTTGAAACTCAAGAACGTTATCCTAAGAAATCAGCTCACTGGTACAAGAAAGTAGCAGAAAGTCAGATTATAGACTAGTAGAATGAGTAATTAGATATAGAATTCTAGTGAGGCAAAAGATGTTCAAAGATTTTATCCAATCTATTTATGAAAAAGTTTATATTATCAATTTTGATAAATGTTTTCAAATACCTTGTTTGACTAATGAGGAGCTGAAAAATTTTGGGAAATGGTATGTCTCTACCGGTAAAGAATGGATTTGCCATTCAGACTATGAGCTGGAAGAATTTAAAAATATCTTTTTAAATTTTATCAGTCCTGAAGAACGGGATAATATCTCCTTTGATTCAGATTTTATGCCGTTTCAACAATCGTAACCAATTTCCAAAAAAGTTAAATCTTATATTTAGTACGCTGCAAAACTCTTATCTAATCACGTTGCTTATACTCAATGAAAATCAAAGAGCAACTTTAAACTAGGAAGCGAGTCGCAGGTTTCTCAATGCATAGCTTTGAGGTTGCAGATAAAGCAATTGGGCAAAAAGTCTTTAACGTAGAAAAACGCATAATATCAGGTGTTGAAAAACCTTGATACTATGCGTTTTATTGTGGGAAGATTTACTTCTGAAATTGAGTTTTTCCCACAGGATCTTTCAGTTTATTAAGGCTTGATGACTTTAGTAAGTTTAGATAGCTCAAAAAGGATTGAATCACTTAGTTTAGAATCTGAAACAATAGTATCAAGATTTGATACATTATAAAAAGTATAAAAATCAAACTTATTGAACTTACTATGATCTGCGAGCAAATATTTTTTATTAGAATTATTTAAAGCGATGCGTTGAGCCTCTCCCTCTTCCTCGCTAAAAGTAGCTAGAGCTCCGTTTTGAATACCATTACAGCTAACGAAAGCTTTGGAAAATTGGAGATTAGAGAGATTTTGTAGGGTCAATGTGCCAACAAAAGCACCTGTAATATCGCGATAATTTCCACCTATCAAAATCAAATCTGTTAATTTTCGTTCGCTTAAAATCAGAAAAACAGGTAGACTGTTGGTCACGACGCGGATATTGTCAATAGGCAATTCGCGCGCAAAAAATTCTAATGTTGTTCCTGGTCCAATGAAAATAGTTTCTCTTTCTTCTACTAGACTGCCTGCAAAACGGGCTATTTCTTGTTTTTCTGCCGTTTGGAGGGCTTGTTTTTCAATATTTGATCGCTCATTAGTCAAAAGGGAGTTGGTTCGAAGTTTTTCAGCTCCACCATGCACACGAATCAGTAAATCTTTATCAGCTAATTCCTGTAAATAGCGTCTTGCAGTCATATCTGAAACGGCTATTTCGTCCATAATCTGTTTAACCGTTATGGTTCCTTTACTATTTACTATCTCTAAAATTTTGGTTAATTTTTCTTGCTTGAGCATATTATCACCTCGTTTCCTACTACTATCTTACCATAAACTAGCTCATCATTCAAATACAAAAACAACAAAATAAAACAAAAACAAAAATATCGAGGTTTGTTTTCAAAACTTCGATATTTTATTAGATTATTATTTTGTTGTTTCAAGTTTACTTTTTGATAGTTAAGAGTGGTGGAGAATTATACTCAATGAAAATCAAAGAGCAAACTAGGAAGCTAGCCGTAGGTTGCTCAAAACACAGTTTTGAGGTTGTAGATAAGACTGACGAAGTCAGTGAGCATATCTACGGCAAGGCGAAGCTGACGTGGTTTGAAGAGATTTTCGAAGAGTATTAGTCCAAACCGTAGTTGTAGTCATCATCTTGCATGGCTTCAACTTCACCAAGGAGGTAACCATTTCCGACTTGAGAGAAGAAGTCGTGGTTAGATGTCCCTGTTGAAATACCGTTCATAACGATTGGGTTCACATCATCTGCTGAATCTGGGAAGAGTGGATCTTGTCCCAGGTTCATGAGAGCCTTGTTAGCATTGTAGCGAAGGAAGGTTTTGACTTCTTCCGTCCAACCAACACCGTCATAGAGGCTCTCTGTGTAGCCTTCTTCATTTTCATAAAGAGTATAGAGTAAGTCGTACATCCATTCTTTTAGCTTTTCTTGCTCTTCTTCAGGTAATTCATTGAAACCAAGTTGGAATTTGTAACCAATGTAGGTTCCGTGAACAGACTCGTCACGAATAATCAATTTAATGATTTCTGCAACGTTGGCTAGTTTGTTGTTACCGAGATAGTAGAGGGGAGTGAAGAAACCAGAGTAGAAGAGGAAGGTTTCGAGGAAGACGCTGGCAACTTTCTTTTCAAGTGGGCTACCGTTGAGGTAGATTTCGTTGACAATCTCAGCCTTCTTTTGTAGGTAAGGATTGGTATTGGTCCATTCGAAAATTTCTTCAATCTCAGCCTTAGTATTTAAGGTAGAAAAGATTGAAGAGTAAGATTTAGCGTGAACAGATTCCATAAATTGGATGTTATTGAAAACAGCTTCCTCATGTGGTGTACGGATGTCTGCGCGAAGGGCTTCAACCCCAGTTTCAGATTGCATGGTGTCCAGAAGGGTTAAACCACCAAAGACTTTTCCGACCAAGTCTTTCTCTTTGTTAGATAGCTTTCTCCAGTCATCCAAGTCATTTGACAAGGGAATACGTGTATCGAGCCAGAATTGCTCCGTCAGTTTTTCCCAAGTTGATTTGTCGATGACATCTTCGATGGCATTCCAGTTAATGGCTTTGTAGTAAGTTTCCATTTAAAATCTCTTTCTGTGTTTAGTATTGCGAACTCACAATTATTTCTACTTTACCATAATTCTATAGGAGTATCGCACAAAAAGTCGGAAGCCCGACTTTTAAAATGTTACATAAATTATGTTATGACCTAGTAGATTTGATTTTATCAGTGCTGCTTAGGGAAAAATAGTGTTTCTATGCTAGAAACTAAATTACACAGCTTTCACATTGGTTAGCACCGACTTCTCCACCGTCATCTGTAAAGGTACGGACGTAGTAGATAGACTTGATTCCCTTGTTAAAGGCATAGTTACGAAGGATGGACAAGTCACGTGTCGTTTGTTTATTTTCCCTCTTCCATTCGTAAAGGCCTTTTGGAATGTCACTACGCATGAAGAGGGTGAGTGAAAGTCCTTGATCCACGTGTTCAGTCGCAGCAGCGTAAACATCGATGACTTTACGCATATCCATATCGTAGGCAGAAGTGTAGTAAGGAATGGTTTCTGTAGACAAGCCAGCAGCAGGGTAGTAGATTTTACCAATTTTCTTCTCTTGGCGTTCTTCGATACGTTGCGTAATCGGGTGGATAGAAGCAGAAACGTCGTTGATATAGCTGATAGAACCATTTGGCGCTACAGCAAGGCGGTTTTGGTGGTAAAGACCATCTGCTTGAACCTTGTCGCGAAGTTCAGCCCAGTCAGCAGCACTTGGAATAAAGACATCTTTGAAGAGTTCTTTAACACGGTCTGATTTTGGAACAAACTCGCCAGTTATATACTTATCAAAGTAGCTTCCCTTAGCATAGTCTGATTTTTCAAAGTTATGGAAGGTAATACCACGTTCACGCGCGATATTGTTTGACTCAACCAAGGTCCAGTAGTTCATAAGCATAAAGTAGATGCTTGTAAACTCAATAGACTCAGGCGATCCATATTCAATCAATTGTTGGGCAAGGTAGCTGTGAAGTCCCATAGCACCAAGACCAAAAGTATGAGCTTGGCTATTTCCATAGTCAATCGTAGGTACAGCCACGATGTGTGAACTATCTGTAACGAAAGTAAGGGAACGAACCATAGCACGGATAGAACGACCAAAGTCAGGTGAGGTCATCATGTTGACCACGTTGGTTGAACCAAGGTTACATGAAACATCTGTTCCCATTTGAAGGAATTCTTGAGCATCGTTGATCAAGCTTGGTTCTTGGACTTGAAGAATCTCAGAACACAAGTTACTCATGATAATCTTTCCATCAACAGGATTTGCACGGTTAGCCGTATCAATATTGACTACATAAGGATAACCAGACTCCTGTTGCAATTTAGAGATTTCAGTTTCCAAATCACGCGCCTTGATTTTTGTCTTGCGAATATTTGGATTTGCGACCAATTCATCGTATTTTTCAGTAATGTCGATGTAGTTGAAAGGTACACCATACTCTTTTTCGACAGAGTAAGGGCTGAAGAGGTACATTTCTTCATTTTTACGCGCCAATTCGTAGAATTTATCTGGTACTACAACACCAAGTGATAGGGTTTTGACACGAACTTTTTCATCGGCATTTTCTTTCTTAGTTGAAAGGAAGGCGATGATATCTGGGTGAAAGACATTGAGGTAAACAACACCGGCACCTTGACGTTGACCTAATTGGTTTGAGTAAGAGAAGCTATCTTCGAAAAGCTTCATAACAGGAACGACACCTGAAGCAGCTCCTTCATACCCCTTGATAGGAGCTCCAGCTTCACGAAGGTTGCTGAGGGTAATTCCCACACCACCACCAATACGTGAAAGTTGAAGAGCTGAGTTGATAGAACGTCCGATAGAGTTCATATCATCTGTCACTTGGATTAGGAAACAAGATACCAACTCCCCACGACGAGCACGTCCAGCATTCAAGAAGGAAGGAGTAGCAGGTTGGTAGCGTTGGTGGATGATTTCATTGGCAATATCGATTGCAACAGATTCATTGCCATCAGCGAAATAAAGGGCGTTAAAGAAGACACGGTCTTCCATACTTTCAAGATAATATTCACCGTCGTTAGTCTTTAAGGCATATTGATTGTAAAATTTATAAGCTGCCATGAATGACTTGAATTGGAAGTTTTGGTCTTTGATAAATTGAGCCAATTCTTCCAAGAACTCTGGACGGTATTTCTTGATAAAAGCTGTTTCGATGTAGTTGTGTTCAATGAGGTAGTTGATTTTATCAGTAATTGAATCAAAAACCATAGTGTTTGGAACGACATTTTCGTTAAAGAAGGCATCCAAGGCTTCCTTATCTTTATGAAGCATGATTTGTCCATTAACAGGACGGTTGATTTCGTTATTGAGACGGAAGTAAGTCACGTCCTCAAGATGTTTTAATCCCATAAAATTTCCCTTATCTAATTACAAAAGAAAGGCCTCTAAGTTCGCCCTAGAAGCAGTTTCTTCTGGATGATGTACTAAGATTATGCTAATTGTTTCAGTTTTCCTGGTTGGAAACCTGAAAAGACTTCAGTTGGTGTTTGGATAACAGGAGCTGCGCTAAAACCGAGCTCTTTAACTTGATCGATATACTCAGGTTGCTCATCAAGATTGATTTCACGATAAGAGACATTATTACTGTCCAAGAAACGCTTGGTCATTTTACATTGGACACAATTGTTTTTAGAATAAACGGTTACCATTGTGTAACTCCTCTTCAAAATTTAATACTATCTTAGTATATCAGAAAATAAAATTTTGTCAATGATTTGAACTAAATATAGTGGTCAATTTTTCTACTTAAGCTCACAAAACACAATATGTAGTGTTTGCTTTATAAAACAGCAATGATTATCGTATAAATCGTTTTTAAAGAAACTATATCCTGTGTTTTGTTATCTAGGATAGAAGATTTTCAGCAAGTTATCTGAAAAGAAATTGAAGGAAAATCCAGAAAATGCTTGAAAAAAATCCTAGAAGATGGTATAATACCAAATTGTAAGGGTTATCACATATAACTCAAAAAAAGAAAGAACAAAAGGAGAGTCAAACTATGGCTTCTAAAGATTTCCACGTAGTGGCAGAAACAGGTATTCACGCACGTCCAGCAACATTGTTGGTACAAACTGCTAGCAAATTTGCTTCAGATATCACTCTTGAGTACAAAGGTAAATCAGTTAACCTTAAATCAATTATGGGTGTTATGAGTCTTGGTGTTGGCCAAGGTGCTGACGTAACTATCTCAGCTGAAGGTGCAGATGCAGATGACGCTATCGCTGCAATCTCAGAAACAATGGAAAAAGAAGGATTGGCATAAGGGAAATGACAGAAATGCTTAAAGGAATCGCAGCATCTGACGGTGTTGCAGTTGCAAAAGCATATCTACTCGTTCAACCGGATTTGTCATTCGAGACTATTTCAGTCGAAGATACAAACGCAGAAGAGGCTCGTTTGGATGTTGCTCTTGAAGCTTCTCAAAACGAGCTTTCTCTTATCCGCGAGAAAGCTGTAGGTACGCTTGGTGAAGAAGCGGCTCAAGTTTTTGACGCTCATTTGATGGTTCTTTCTGACCCAGAATTGATTGGTCAGATTAAAGAAACAATTCGTGCTAAGAAAGTCAACGCAGAAGCAGGTCTTAAAGAAGTGACTGACATGTTCATCACGATCTTTGAAGGTATGGAAGACAACCCATACATGCAAGAACGTGCAGCGGATATCCGCGACGTGACAAAACGTGTATTGGCAAACCTTCTTGGTAAGAAATTGCCAAACCCAGCTTCTATCAATGAAGAAGTAATTGTGATTGCGCATGACTTGACACCATCTGATACAGCTCAATTGGACAAAAACTTTGTAAAAGCTTTTGTAACAAACATCGGTGGACGTACAAGCCACTCAGCTATCATGGCACGTACACTTGAAATTGCAGCTGTATTGGGAACAAATAATATCACTGAAGTAGTGAAAGACGGTGATATCCTTGCCGTTAACGGAATTACTGGTGAAGTGATTATCAACCCAACAGATGAACAAGCGGCAGAATTTAAAGCAGCTGGTGAAGCTTATGCTAAACAAAAAGCTGAATGGGCACTTTTGAAAGATGCTCAAACAGTGACTGCTGACGGTAAACACTTCGAGTTGGCCGCTAATATCGGTACTCCAAAAGACGTTGAAGGTGTTAACAACAACGGTGCTGAAGCTGTTGGACTTTACCGTACAGAGTTCTTGTACATGGATTCTCAAGACTTCCCAACAGAAGACGAGCAGTATGAAGCATACAAAGCTGTTCTTGAAGGAATGAATGGTAAACCAGTGGTTGTTCGCACGATGGATATCGGTGGGGATAAGGAACTTCCTTACTTCGATATGCCACATGAAATGAACCCATTCCTTGGATTCCGTGCCCTTCGTATCTCTATTTCTGAAACTGGAGATGCAATGTTCCGTACACAAATCCGTGCCCTTCTTCGTGCTTCTGTTCATGGTCAGTTACGTATCATGTTCCCAATGGTTGCCCTTTTGAAAGAATTCCGTGCGGCTAAAGCAGTTTATGAAGAAGAAAAAGCAAACCTTCTTGCTGAAGGTGTTGCAGTTGCGGATGATATCCAAGTTGGTATCATGATTGAAATCCCTGCAGCAGCCATGCTTGCAGACCAATTTGCTAAAGAAGTAGACTTCATGTCAATTGGTACAAACGACTTGATCCAATACTCAATGGCAGCAGACCGTATGAACGAGCAAGTTTCATACCTTTACCAACCATATAACCCATCAATCCTTCGCTTGATCAACAACGTTATCAAGGCAGCTCACGCTGAAGGTAAATGGGCTGGTATGTGTGGTGAGATGGCTGGTGACCAAAAAGCTGTTCCACTTCTTGTCGGAATGGGCTTGGATGAATTCTCTATGTCAGCAACATCTGTACTTCGTACACGTAGCTTGATGAAGAAATTGGACACTGCTAAGATGGAAGAGTACGCTAACCGTGCCCTTACAGAGTGTTCAACAATGGAAGAAGTCCTTGAACTTCAAAAAGAATACGTTAACTTCGATTAATGTGATTAACCTTGTAACCTAGTTGCAAGGTTTTTTGCTACATTTTGGAAAAGTATAGTCCTATAAAGTCCACTTTTCAATGGTTCAGAGGCATGGTATAATAGGGGAAAGTAATTAGAATAAGAGAGAAACCATGTCTAAAGAAATTGATATTGAGTATTACCACCAATTAGCTTTGCAAAAGCAGAAGGAACATCGCAAAGTTTTAGCCAATCTAAAGAAAAAACCTCCTAAAAACCTAGACAAGATTGCCCAGCAGATTCACCAAGAAGTTTTTGCTGAGATTGATTGTACTGCCTGTGCTAACTGTTGTAAGACTTTGGGACCCGACTTTAAAGAAGCGGATATTACACGAATTGCCAAGTATTTTAAGATGAAATTACCAGCTTTTGAAGCGGAGTTTCTGCAGGTAGATGAAGATGGAGATAAGGTTTTCAAATCCATGCCCTGCCCATTTTTAGGAGGAGATAACCTTTGTTCTATCTATGACGTTCGTCCAAAGGCCTGTCGTGAATTCCCTCATACTGACCGCAAAAAGATCCATCAAATCAATCATTTGACGATTAAGAATACCTTGACCTGTCCAGCAGCCTATCTCTTTGTTGAGAAATTAAAGGATAAGTTGTAGAGATTTAAAGGATAAAAAATCTCTAATAATAACTAGTAATATGAAGGGAGTACTCCTGTGCCTAGACCGAAAACAAAAGAGGATCTAATGCTGGCCTCTAAGGAAAACTATGAAAAGCTCAATCGTTTCATCTCCCAACTAAGTGAAGATGAGCTACAGACTCCATTTGATTTTTCAAGAGACCCAAAGAAAAAAGAAGCTCACTGGAAAAGGGATAAAAATCTACGGGATGTCTTGATCCATCTTTATGAATGGCATCAGTTGCTTTTGACTTGGGTTTATTCTAATCAAAAAGGTAACGAAAGACCTTTTCTCCCTGAACCTTATAATTGGAAAACTTATCGAGAAATGAATGTCGCTTTTTGGAAGAAGCACCAGAAAACCTCCTTAGAAGAAGCGACTAGACTCCTAGAACAATCACATAGGGAGGTTTTAGAGTTGATAGAAGTTTTTAGCAATGACGAACTCTTTACCAAAGGTGTCTATAAGTGGACGGGTGGGACAAGTCTAGGTTCCTACTTTGTTAGTAGCACGTCAAGCCACTATGATTGGGCTCTGAAAAAACTCAAAGCTCATCGGAAGAATTGTAAGGGATAGATGGACTTTTTGAAATTGCAAGAATGAGTTCTTTTAAACGTAATACTCTTCGAAAATCAAAT
>NZ_VMLY01000027.1:0-17386 GCF_013276905.1 Streptococcus sp. 3109
CGAAGTCAGCTCAAAACATGGTTTTGAGGTTGTTGATGAAGCGACGCTGACGTGGTTTGAAGAGATTTTCGAAGAGTATTAAATAGCTAGGTCAAACTTCAACTGCGGCTTAACAGGGTCATAATCCACCAAGTCAAAATCTTCTGCTTTGATATCAAAGAAATTGGTCTTATCTGGCACATTCAAGACCAAACGTGGTTGACAGTTTGACGGCTCACGACGGAGCAATTCCTGAGCTTGTTCAAATTGATTGTCATAGATATGGAGGTTATTGATGAAGTAGAAGAACTTTCCAACCTTCCAGCCAAAATGCTTGGCAATCATCATTTGAAGAGCCACATACTGCATCGCATTGATGTGATGGGCCACCAACATGTCATTCGAACGCTGAGTCAAGGTTGCATCCAGATAGATTTCCCCATCTACACGGCGGACATCAAACATGGTCTGAAAGGCGCACGGAAGAAGGCCGTCTGTCTCCTCAAAAGCTTGGTAATCCCAGAGTGATATGATATTGCGGCGATTCCAAGGGTTGGCTTCCAACTGCTTGAGAATCTTATTGATGATGTCGTGTTTCTTAACAACAGCACCATAGCGCTCACCAATGGTTCCTGTATCTCCAACTTCCCAGTCATTCCAATAGTGAACATTGTACTTGTCATTGAGAACTTCTAGGCTATTAGACTGGTCTTGGTAGATCCAGAGCACTTCCTTGATGGCGGATTTGATAGCGATAGGACGTAAGGTTGTGATGGGGAATTCCCCCTTGGCCAAGTCATACTCGGCAAAGGCACCCGTTACATACTTGGAGTTGGCAACTGTCCCATCCTTGTACTTGGGACGGGCCTGCTCAGAAAAGACACCGTCTTTGAGGATTCGTTCAATATTTTCTTTAAAAATCGTATCTGCTTTTGTCATTTACTCTCACCTCATTTATTGTCCTAACTAGTATAGCATAAAAAAAGAAAGGAGGAACATTACTAACTCTAGGTTAGCATTTTTCCTCTTTTATTATTTTATTGCAATACAAGTGATGCTGCTCCGATAACTCCAGCGTCATTTCCTAGAGTTGCAAGAGCCAATTTTGTTGATGTGCGTACTTGTGGGAAACTATTTTCATCGTAAACTTTTTGAACACCTTGTAGAAGGAATTCTCCCGCAGCTGATACACCACCACCGATAACGATTGTTGATGGGTTTAGGATTGATCCAATGTTAGCACAAGCGATTCCCAAGTAACGTGAGAAGTTACGATAAACGATCAAGGCGAGGTCGTCTCCTTCTTTTGCGAGATCAAAAACAGTCTTAGCGGTTACTTCTTCTCCGTTATCAATCAAGCGTTTCAAAGCTGCATCGCCTTCGTATTCATCAGCATAGCGACGAGTCAAATTGACAATCCCTGTTGCTGAAGCAACTGTCTCAAGGCAACCTTTCTTACCGCAGGTACATGCGATTGGTTGGTCAAAGTCAACAGTGATGTGGCCAAGCTCACCTGCTGCACCAGCCACACCGTGAAGCAATTTGCCTTCTGCGACGATACCGCCACCAACACCTGTACCAAGTGTCATAAAGACAACATCTGGTTGGTTATCACCAGCCCCCATCCAGCGCTCACCAAGAGCTGCCACGTTGGCATCATTATCAATGAAGAATGGAATACCCAAGGCTTTTTCAATTTTTTCTTTAATTGGTTGAAGGGTTTTCCAGTTCAAGTTGTAGGCACCAATAACTGTTCCTTTTTCACGGTCAACCACACCTGGTGATCCCATCCCAATTCCTTGGAAGTCCGCTGCTGCCAATCCAAGCAAGTCCAAACGGTGTTGAATAGACTCAATCATATCATCTACGATATGACTTCCCTCATCCAAGATGTTAGTCTTGATAGACCATTTTTCTTGGATTTCTCCTGTTGTTGTCAAGATTGCAAATTTGATAGAAGTTCCACCAAGGTCAATCCCAATAATCTTTTGACTCATCATATTCTCCTTTTTCATTGTGTAGTAATTGAAAATGCTTACAGTACTAGTATATCAAAATTCAGTTACTTATGCAAAGGTTTGCATTAACTTTCTGAATTTTATCTGATTTATGGTTTCCAGAGACCTGAGTCATCTACATAGTAGCGACCTCCATCAACTCGCTCATTTTTAGCCATTTTACCATCTGATTTCAAATAGTAATTTCCTTGCCATGCATTGCGAGCGTATGAACCATCAGATTTCAAATAATACCAAGCTTGATAAGAAGAGTCATAAACCCACTCACCTTGTGCCATTTTACCGTTTGACTTAAGGTAGTAAGCTCCTTGCCATGCATTCTTTGCATAAGATCCATCTGATTTCAAATAATACCAAGCTTGATAGGAAGAATCATAAATCCATTCGCTCTGTGCCATTTTACCATCTGATTTCAGGTAATAGCTTCCCTGCCATGCATTTTTCACTGGATTTCCATTTCCATCAAAATAGTACCAAGAACCGTCCTGCTTAACCCAACCACTTGTTATTGCTGAACTTGTATCAGTTTGAGCCACAGTTGCTTGTTTTGATTTAAAGACGCCCTTAGAGGCATTTCCCAATTCGCAAGCCACACCATCATGATCACGGTCTAACTTGGCAGAATAACCAGGGTCTCCCTCATGAAGATCTGAATAGCCATTAGTCCAAGCTTCCTTACAGCTAGAAAAATGGATGTTTTCTTCTGCTAAAACTGGTTGTGAAAACAAAGCTAAAACTGGCAAGGTAGCCAGACTCATTTTTAAAAATAGACGTCTATTCATTTCCTTCTCCTATAACAATGTTATCGATTTCAATATTATTTTATCAAACTTATTTCAGCAATTCAAGAGTCTCTGTGGGCTTATCCTTCAATTGATTCCGAACTTCTTTCCAAGACTCTGCTGACTGCCCTAAACCGTGTAAAAATACCAGTTTCATCTAGTTCTCCTCTAGGCTTAATTCATACAAGCCTCTCACTGCATTACAGCCGTAAATAGCTTCTGCTTGGGCTAAGTCTTTTAAGGTCAAGACTTTCTCTTCTACCTGTCCTGTTTCCAGCAAATGCTGACGGTAAATTCCTGGCAAGATTCCAAGTCGGATAGGCGGTGTGTAAAGTTTCCCATCGACTTTCAGAACCAAATTTCCGATAGAGGTTTCAAGAAGTTTTCCTGACTTATTGTGGTAAATCTTCTCTTGTTCCCCTAAGCTCAAATGCGGTCGGTGGCTTGTTTTAAAATAGGTAAATGCTTGCTGCAAATTGGCTTCCTGAAGGCAAAGTTGAGCTTGACAGAAGCTTGAACTAAGGGGTGTTAATACTTGACGATTGACTTCTATCTCTCCAGATTTGCTAAGGCTAATTCGCAAGCGGTAATCTTGATTAGCATCACAAGCTTGGCACTCCGCCTCTATCTTTTGTCTTAAGCCTTCTGCATCATAAGGATAAGCAAAATATCGACTGGTTTTTCTCAGTCTTTCCAAATGTTGTTCTTCAAATAACAAGTTCTTCTGGCTGATCTTTCCAGTAGTAATCAGTTTGAAACGAGCTTGTTTCCGATAGAGAACAGCAGCCTTTTGATGAACTTCACGGTATTCAGACTCCCAGGTGCTATCCCATGTAATGCCTCCACCAACTCCATAGATGGCTTTCCCTTGATGCAGTTGAATGGTCCGAATGGCAACATTGAAAATCCGTCGTCCATTTGGAAGCAAGAGACCAATGGTTCCACAGTAGACTCCACGTGGTTGTGGCTCCAAGTTCTTGATAATCTCCATTGTCGCAATTTTCGGAGCTCCCGTTATGGAACCACAAGGAAAGAGTGAGCGGAAGATTTCAACAAGGTCAACATCCTCTCGCAACTGACTCTTGATGGTCGAAGTCATCTGCCAGACAGTCGAATACTGCTCCACTTGACACAGACGCTCCACATGCTCACTTCCCACTTCAGAAATACGGTTCATATCGTTGCGCAAGAGGTCCACAATCATCATATTTTCAGAGCGATTTTTAGAATCCTGCTCCAACCAGCTAGCCTGTTCAAGATCTTCTTGGTCAGTCATGCCACGCTGAGTCGTTCCCTTCATTGGTCGCGTTGTCAACTCGCGGCCATTCTGCTCAAAAAAGAGCTCTGGGCTCATGGAAATCACTGCCATCTCGTCATGTTCAACATAAGCATTGTAACCCGCCTCCTGCTCTACCACCATACGATTGTAGATGGCAAAAGGATTGGCACTTAATTTTTGCTTGAGTTGGACTGTGTAGTTGACCTGATAGGTGTCTCCCTGGCGCAAATGATGGTGAATCTGTGCAATAGCCTTTTCATAGTCTGCTGCAGACGTTACTTCCTGCCAGTTTGAAGGCAAATCAACCTCGTCATAAATCAGAGAAATAGGGGATGTTTCTACACTATCATGAACTGTAAAATATAGCAGATACTCTGCCAGTAAAGGAGCTTTATGAACTGCTAATTTCTCCTCAAAAGCAGGTGCAGCCTCATAGCTGACATAGCCCACCACATAATAGCCCTGCTCTTGGTATCTTTCCACTTGTGCTAACAAGGCTGTTACTTCTGTTAAATCTCTGGTTTTCAACTCTTTGATAGGCTGGGTAAAGGTGTATCTCTCCCCTAAAGCCCTAAAATCAATCACTGTTTTTCTATGCATACCTTAAGTATAGCATAAAAAGGCAGATACAGCCAAGCTGATCCACCTTTGTAATGATTTTGTTAGCACTATGCCTGTGATTCATTGAAGAGATTCCCAGAGAAACCGTCGGATTTGTACAAGAGTTGTTTGAAGACTTTCTCTTTCAAGCCTACAGTATTTCTATATTTACGCTCTACTTTAGAATCGTTCAATTCAGCTAAATCTTTTTCAACAGCAGTACTGAATAGAGTCTTCAATCTGTCATAACTTGTAATCGTTTCACCATTAATTTCAATGGCAGTGAATCCATTATGAGCTTTATCTTTAATTTCTTGGAACCAATGTTGCTTCCAATCCTCAAGTGTGTTGTATACATTTTTAGATACTTTCTTAATAATAAATTTATCACTTAAATTGTTTTCACCATCCTTTTTCACTTCACCTTTATATTTATTGGAAACATATCCAATAAATCCATTTTCATATCCGAAGTAACCCCACATACGGAAAGCATTGTGTTTGAATGATAGGGCTCCCGGAGCACCATCACTAGTATTACCACCGTAGATACCGGTCATCATATTAACGTTAACGTATGCAGATCTAAAATCTTCAGGACGATACACCCCGTTACCTGGAGCACCATGTTTTGTAATAAAGTTATTGTTAACTAAATCATTAATATTATTCAACTCAAGTGCTTTTTCTTGTTCGCTTAAGTCACGCACTTCATCCCATTGGTTAGGTCCAACTAGATGTTTATTATCACCATCAGTATGACGCATTTTCTTATCAACTTTCTTAAACCATTTACTATTATCACCATTAAGTTTCCCAATAACTGCATCAGCTTCAAGATAATCTAACATCATCAGTGCCTCATTATAGTTCTTCATATAGTGGTCAATTTCTTTACGTGATTTAAGATTATTAGGGTTATAATTATACCATTGATTTCCATCGTTTTCACGTTCAAAAGCCATATTTAGTCCTAAAGCACCATACTCACCTTGGTGACCTTGAGTAGCAGGTGATTGAAGCATACCTTGTGCGAAGGCTTCTAAGAATGTACCTTCTCGGTGTGTGTACCCTCCATAATAAACTACGCGGTCATTTATGTGAGTAGTTTCATGTGTAAATGCTGAGGATCCATACTCGCTAATCATATCAGACATAACAAATACAACTTTTGCACGATTATCATTCTTATCATCATAATAAGTTGCATAGGCTCCGGCAACAGCCCCATTAGGACCGTAATGCTCACCTACAGGGCCATAAAGTTCACGGGTTGGAGCATAAATACCTTTACCATCTTCAAACTTACCATATTTATCCATCCATTTACCCCAATCATGTCCCCAAACTTGGTATCCTTCCCAAACAGGAGTAACAATCTCTTTTGCCAATAAATTCTTAACATTCTCATTTGCAAGTCGGTACCAGAAATCAAGATAGTTAAGATGCCTATTTGCCGCCAAATCAATTTTATCTTTGAAATTTCCAAGTGTCGTATTGTATTTATTAGCTGTACCAAATGAAATTGTGTTATACGTAGAAATCAGGAATGCTTGTGTTTTCTTTAGATTTAAAAGTGGAAGAATCATCTTCTGATGATATCCTTTGGATAGATTATCAAATGCTCTATATTTAGCATTTTTAAGACCTTCTTCACGAGATTGTTTTTCAACAACGTATACTTTACCTTCAGTCGCATGAATAAACCAATCATTTATATTTTTATCTGAAGTTAAAAGTTCCATATTGTATTTTAAGAAGTCAATTAAGTTACCCGAGCGAGTAGAAGCACTCAAAACTTCACGGAATGCATCATGTGTACGATGACCTTTAAGATTGTTCTCTTTAGAGCCAATTTCAATCAATCGATCTAATACATCTATATTTTTACCATAGAAATCTGGTTTAAATAGCATTAATTCTTTAATGTTAACATCTCCAAATCTAACTCCATAGTAGCGGTTTAGATAAGTTAATCCCAGCATCAAAGCTGCTTTATTTTTCTCAACTTTATCTAAAATCATTTGACGTACAGCTAGAGAATCATTTAATTGGTGATCTTCATTTTGAACTAATTTAGTCACCAGTTCTGTTAAATTATTCTTCACATAGTCAAAACTTTCTTCTAAGTAAAGATCCTTAACAGCGTTAAATCTTCCTTCTCCCGGTCTGTTGAAGTGTTTATAAATAATATCTGATTGTAATTCAATCGGACTTAATTTTGAAACAATACCCTCTATTAATTCATCATGATTTTTTTGAACAATATTTGGTGTATATTTAATTCCTAGACCCGTTACAGTGTATTCTTTAACATTACTTAATCCTTCTGTACTGCCAGATAGATTTAAGTATTCTTTTGTTCCATCCGCATAGTGAATCATAATTTTATTCACTTCTTCTAAATTTGTAACGAATTTTGTATCATGCATTGGTGTTACAGAAAGAACTTCTTTCGTATTTAAGTTATGTGCTTTATCCAATTTATTAGCTTGATGTACAATATATTCTTTATTATAGAATGGTTGTAATTTTTCAAAATTCTTATATGCTAATTTATATTCATCGTTATAATCTTGGATTTGATCATAAGCAGAATTTTGAGACACTGTTGCGTTTAATGTAGCCACTAGTGATTTTTCGCTTTCAAAAGTATTAGCTGTAATATTATAGCTAGCTACTTTTTCATCAGCTTCTTCTTTTGTCAATTCAATTTGTTTATTAGGATATTTAGTGTATGACTTTTTACCTTCACTATATCCAGCTACACTGTATAATTTATCAATTTGTGGATGTGCATAATCATCATCAATATCATTTGAACCAAATAACATTTCTGCATTTTTCACTTTTACATAACTAACATTATCTTTTACTGTACCAAAAGGCCATGTCTTACTTGCAAACGCTCCAGTTTGTACTGGCGTAACTACATTAATCATTCCTTTGGCAACAGATTTGGTCAAGTTTCCTTTAGTTCCAGTTAAATAATCGCCTACCATTCCGTATTCAACATATGGAATTAGTGAGCTTGCTCTTACGTTATTACCTGTTAATATTGCATCTACATAAGTTCTCGTTACAATACCTCGATAGTTTTTATCGGCAATACCACCTAATGCTGAACCATTTTCACTTGTAGAATGTAGTTTACCAATAAAGGCAACATTTTCAATGCGAGTTCCCTCGTTCATATAATTAACAACACCTGCTACATTATTACGTCCAATAACAGAACCTGTAATTTTCACATCTTCAATGACAGAAGTTCCATTCATTGTATTGGCTATTGTAGCAACACCATCATCATTTTTACGATCGATATCTACATCTTCAAAATTAATATTTTTTATAGTAGCATTCTTAATAACATTGAATAAAGGTCGTTCTAACTCTGTAATAGCATAACGTTTTCCGTCTTCACTTAATAATTTTCCTGTAAATTCACTCGTGATATACGATTTTCCATTCGCAGATGCATTTCTAGCACTCATACTTTGACCTAATCGGTATTCTCCTGCTGGATTTTTTTGCATTGCTGAAACTAAATCTTCAAAATCATAATAAACATTTCCGTTAGCTGCAACTGATTTTTCAATGTAATGAGTATATTCAGATTCAAATGTTTGATCTTTTTGACGCCCAACTAAATTATCTGCTGTTGCAGTTACTTTATACATTTGTTTTCCATCAACGGTTACTTCTTCAATATTTTTCACTGCTAATAATGTTGATTTTTGATCATGTGAAGTGACTTTTAAGTAGTATTTACTCTTATCCTCTGGGATTGATTTTAATCTAGATTCATTCGTTTCTGTTTCTTGATCATATTTAATTAAATCCGTTCTTCGAATATCTTTGATTTCAACTTTTTTAAGGTCTAACTGAATTTGTTTATCTTCTAATTTCTCAGTTTCTTCGCCTTCTCCACGATCATAAACCATTTTTGTAGATAGAGTGTAGCCTTTATAATATTTCAAGTCTTTTAATGTTGCTTGTAAATCATTTTCCGGCACGTCAACTTCTTTAACTACTTCACCAGCTTCATTTTTTAAAGCAACTTTAATCGATTTAATCGTAACTCCAGCTGGTTTATTTAAAGTGTATTTAGCGGTAGCGCTCTTCTTCAATTCATCTTTATCTGTTGTATTCCATTGTAATGTTGGTTTTTCTAAACCTTTTGTTCCTTGTTTGATAATTTTATCTTGAGGTTGTAAGATAACTTTTTCTTCTACTGTTGGAGCTTCGTTTGTTTTTTCTCCGCGAATCGTTTTATATGTCTTGGTAATTTGTTTCTTGCCATCTACACCTTCTTGAGCAACTTTAGTTGTTCCACGTTTTAAAGTGTCATCATCTTCTGTTTTTGTAGCAAAAGGAATGGCTTCTTCTCTTGTTTCAATTGTTGTTCCTTCAACTGGTTTTGTTCCTTTTTTAACGACTTTAGAAACGGCAGGCGTTTTTACTTCTGTAGTTGTAGAAAGAACTTTATCTGTCTCTACACCTTCCACTGTTTCGTAAGTTGTTTTCGTAAGTTGAACTCCTTTAGACCCTTGACGTTCAACAACTTCTTCATCTACATATTTTGTGTCATCCGGAACTACTTCTGTTGTGAAATCTAATTCACTTTCGGTAGACTTCTCAACTGTACCTGTTGTTACTTTATATTCTGGATTTACTTCTTGTACTGGTGCTTGACCTTCTTTGCCTTCTTCTTGCGTCCCCTTAGCTGTTTTGGTCTCCTCTTTTGGTTCTACAGTTTCTTCAACCTTAGTCTCTGGAGATACTTCTTCTTGTTTCGGTGTTTCTTCCGCAGTCTTCTCTTCTTCAGGAGCTTCTGGTTGCTTTTCTGGAGAGACTGGTGCCTTTTCGTCTTCACTTGGCGCGACTGGTTCACCTGCTTGTTCAACTTTTGGTTCCGTTTGTTTTTCTACAGCAGGCGTTTCCACTTTTGGTTCTTCAACAGGTTGATTAGCAGCCTCCTCTTTTGATTCTACTACTGCTGGCTGTGCATCTTCTTGTTTCGGTGTCTCTTCCGATACCTTATCCTCTTTAGGATCTTCTTGTTGTGATGAATCTTTTGGTATCCTTGGTTGCTCAGGTTGTTCTACTGGAGTTACAACTTTTGATTCCTCAGCTGCTTTGTCTGATGGTTGAATTTCCGATTTGACTGGTGCTTGTTCATCTGTTTTTGACTCAACTACTCCACTTACTTCTTCAACTGGAGCTGGTTCTGCTGAAACTTCTTTTTCCTCTTCTACTTTAGGGAGGGTTTCGTCAGTAGGTTTTACCTCCGATTTTGGTTCTTCCTTTGGACTTTCTTCTGTTTTAGGTGCTTCTTCCTTTGGAGCTTCCTCTGTCTCTACTGCTTGGTTTTCTGGCTTAGCTTGCTCCTGATTTGTTGTTACTTGGGGATTCTCAACTTCGACTACAGTCACCTCTCCAGGTTTAGCTGAGGCTTCTTCTAAAACAGTGTCCAAGCCAAGCGTTTTGAGGATGTCACCTGATAGATAACCAACATAGCGATAGCCCTCCATTTCAACAACACCCTCTCGACTAGCCGGTGCTAGAGTAGCAACTGGGTCTACAGCCCCTGCACTAGGAAGAACTACCAATCCCATAGCTCCAACTAGAAAGACGCTAGCAATTTTCTTTCTCTTGTAGATTAAAAGTAAGCTTCCAACAGTCAGCAAACCAAAAGCTGTCAAAACAGATGCTTCTGTCCCTGTTTGTGGCAGCTGGTCTTTTTGGTACACCAAACCATAGACAACTTCATTCCCATCAGGCTTTCCTGTCTGGATTAAATCTTTAGCTTCTTGTGAAATAACCTCTTTATCTACATAGTGATAGGTAGCTGCGTCCACTACAGAAGGAGCCATCAAAAGGCTTCCAAGAAATACAGAACCTACAACTCCCTTAATCTTACGAATTGAAAAACGGTCTTTTTTAAACACTTTCATCTCCTTTATTCATTCTCACGACTTTCTGATAGAATCTTGCGGATAGTGCGCACGCGCACCTCCAATTAATTTTGGACGGCTAGCAAGAGCCGTTACGTGGGCATGGCCAATCTCTCTCAAAAGAGGGCGAATCGGAACCTGAACATGCTTAACATGCATGCCAATTGCAGTATCTCCGATATCCAATCCAGCATGAGCCTTGATAAATTCAACCTCAACTGGATCTTGCATAAACTTGAAGGCTGCCAGCTGACCTGAACCTCCTGCATGAAGAGTCGGAAGGACACTGACAATTTCCAGACCAAACTGCTCTGCCACCTGACGTTCAACAACGAGAGCCCGATTGACATGTTCACAACCTTGAACAGCTAAATGGATACCTCTACTACCTAGAATACCCAAGATAGTCCCCACTATCAGCTCACCAATCTCTTGGCTGGATTCTTTCCCAATCTGACCACCTAGCACCTCACTAGAAGATAGACCTAAAACAAAAAGGGCCCCCTGCTTCAAATTGGCCTTTTCTAAAACATCTTCTACTATCTGACGTGTTTCTCTTTGAATCTGTGTCTCGTTCATCTCTGTCACCTCTTTTGTCACTCTTCTATCATACCGTTTTTTCTTGTTTTTAGCAAGATAGACAACCTAGAAAGCTTTCTCGATTACGCATAAAACTCCCAGAATTGACTGGGAGTTAGCTAGTTTCTATTCTATTTATGTATATTTCAACTGTCGTACCTTTTGAGGGAATAGAATCGATTTTCATCTGGTAATTTTCTCCAAAATGAAGTTTGAGACGCTGATCCACATTTTGCAGACCTACTCCTCCACGTTTGAGTTGACTTTGACTATTGTCTCCAGTAGATTGGAAGCCAACGCCATCATCCTCAATGCGGATGACTAGTCCTCTATCCTGTTTCTGTACAGAAACTCTAATATGTCCCTGGCCTTCCTTCTCCTTGATGCCATGGTAAAGAGCATTTTCCACCAAGGGTTGTAACACCAACTTGGGCAATACTAGATTATCAAAGGCAGGATTTTCCTCAATTGCATATTCCAGTTTATCTCCATAACGCTGTTTCTGGATAAAGAGATACTGGCGGACATGATTGATTTCATCAGACAGGCAAATCAAATCTTTACCTTGATTGAGCGCTAGGCGAAAATAGGTTGCCAAGGACTTGGTCACCTGAACCACACGCTGACTATCCTGAAATTCAGCCATCCAGATGATGGTGTCCAAGGTGTTATAGAGGAAATGGGGGTTAATCTGACTTGATAGGGCTTGAAGTTGGTACTGACGGGTCGTTGCTTCTTGCCTGCGAATATCCGCCATCAGCTGATCAATCTGATCCAGCATGGCATTAAATTGGCGAGTCACTTCTCTCAGTTCATAGGCACCAGTTTCTTTGGCACGAAGATTCTGATTACCAAAAGCAATCTCCAGCATGGTTTCTCTCAAATCCTTCAAAGGAGCAATCCAACGTTTAAGACTAAGCCACACCAAGCAGAGACAGGCAAGAAGAGATGTGAAACTGGCTCCAAGCAAGGTCCACATGAGTTGATTCCGAACCTGATCTAACTTCTCCAACGAAGACACACCTATAACCGTCCAATCTGTTCCTACAATCTTTTCCTGACTGACGTAGGATTGGTGATCTAGCGTATAGCCCTGACCTGTCTCAATATAGGGTTTCATGGCCTCCATTTCGCTAGATGAGCTATAGACTGTATGTTTAGGATGATAAACAAATTCATGGTTTTCATTGATAATAAAGGCAAAACCCTGCTGCCCCAACTGGAGTTGGTTGAGATAGGCTTCCAGAGTTTCATAAGAAATATCCAAACGAAGCACGCCCAAATTAGCTCCCTTCGCATCAACAAGTTCTTGAGTGACAGAAATGACCCATTGACTATCTGATTTACGAGCTGGTATCAAAACGGGCTTAGCTCCCTGATGAATAGCCTTTTGGTACCAGTCCTCAGCCATCATATCAGAGGATGTTTTCATCTGCACACTGTCATCTGTAGAAATGACCTGACCTGATTTAGTCACCAGCACAACAGTTTTCAAGTCCTGGTCTGCCTTTAAGATGGTCAAAAACAAATCTCGGATTCCCTTGACCTTGTCTTGACTTGGATTCTCAGCATAGGCTAGGACATCCGTCTGCTGGGTCAAACTAGTCGAGGTGGTTTCTAATTTTTTGATATAAGACTGGATAAAGTGGCTAGTTTGGCTGATAGTCGTCTGGCTATTTCCCTCAATGCTAGCCTCAATGGCTGATGAACTAGATTGATAGTAGAAAGTCCCAACCAGAGCTAGGAGAATGAGAAAGACCAGAAAGATGGAAATAACCATTCTGACTAGGAGAGAAGAACGCTTCATCGACCTTCCCCCTTCTTAAACTGACGAGGCGTCACACCTGCAACCTGCTTAAAACGTTGGGTAAAATAGTTCATATCTTCAAAACCAACCTTTTCTGCAATCTCATAAATCTTTAAATCTGTGGTCAGAAGCAAAAGCTTGGCTTGTTTGACACGTTCTCTCACCAGATAATCCTGAAAAGGCAGGCCCAACTCTTTCTTAATCAAAGAACTCAGATAAGTCGGACTAAAACCTAAGTCACTGGCTAAAGACTTTAAACTAAACTGACTATCAGCCAGATGAGACTGGATTTTCTGTGCCATGTTTCCTTCAAACTTATCGGTCAATAAATCTTGTAACTGCTCTTCCTTTTCTTCCTTGTCTAGTTTTTGCTTGATTTTCCCCAACATCTCCTCAATATCCTGACGAGAAAAGGGTTTGAGCAGGTAATCATCTACACCTAGTTTGACAGCAGACAAGGCATAATCAAAATCATCGTAGCCTGTCAAAAAAACTAGATGAACCTGAGGATAGGTTTCTCTGACCAGACTGGCCAACTGGATACCATTTAGCTGAGGCATGTTGATATCGGTTAAAATGATATCTGGCACCTGCTTTTGAATCAATTCCCAAGCCTGCCTTCCATTTTCAGCCTGACCGATGATTTCCATATCGTAGGCTGCTACATTGACCAGCTTGGTCAAACCTTGTCTTACCAGATATTCATCTTCTACGATTAAGATTGTGTAGGTCATGCTTCTCTCCTTTGTCACTTACTAGTATCAGTATAGCAAAATTCTCCTTTAACTGCTTAGGAAAGACCTCTTAATCAACATAATCTAGTAAATAAGCATAGCCTTTTTCTTCCATTTGATCTTTGGGAATAAAGCGGATAGAGAGACTATTAATACAGTAGCGCAAGCCACCCTTGTCCTGTGGGCCGTCCGTAAAGACATGGCCAAGGTGAGAATCTCCTACTCGGCTTCTCACTTCCATGCGCGTCATATTGTAGGACTTATCTTCCTTGTAGGTCACAACATCTGGACTGATGGGTTGGGTGAAACTAGGCCATCCGCAACCAGACTCAAACTTGTCCTTTGATGAAAAGAGGGGTTCGCCAGTTGCCACATCCACATAGATACCGGATTCAAATTTATCCCAGTAACGGTTTGAAAAAGCTCGTTCTGTTTGATTTTTCTGGGTGACTGCATACTCCTCAGGTGACAAGGTCTTTTTCAATTCCTCATCACTTGGTTTGGGGTATTTGCTGGCATCAATGACGGGATAGGCCGCCTGATTGACATTGATATGGCAGTAACCATTTGGATTTTTCTTGAGATAGTCTTGGTGGTAATCCTCAGCCACCACAAAATTCTTCAAGGGCTCCTTTTCAACTGCCAGAGGTTGGTCATAATTCTTAGCCACCTCATCAAAGACTTGATTAATCACCTCTAAATCCTTGTCATCTGTGTAATAAACACCAGTACGGTACTGGGTTCCCACATCATTTCCTTGTTTATTTTTGCTGGTTGGATTGATAATGCGGAAATAATGAAGCAGGATTTCCTTGAGAGAAATTTGATTAGCATCATAGGTAACATGAACAGTCTCCGCATGACCTGTTTGGTTAATCAATTCGTACTTGGTTGTTTCCCCTCTACCATTTGCATAACCTGAAACGGCATCTGTCACTCCAGGAACACGTGAGAAATATTCCTCCACTCCCCAGAAACAACCTCCAGCTAGATAAATTTCGTGCAAGTCTGCGTCTTTACTAATTTCTGTTTTTTTCACTGTTTTTCCTCCTTGGCTAACTGCCGCTTTCTCAATTTGCGAGGCATCTGTCTGCCCTGCATTTCGCATCAATAGAAAATAGAAACCGGTTATGGCTAGGAAAAAGATTCCTGCCAAGACAAACAATTTTACTTTATCATTCATGACCTTTCCCTACCCCATTTCTTTCAATGTTTTTAAAATCATATCCTTATCCATAAAACCTGGTTGCGTTTTGACCAGCTTTCCTTCCTTGTCTATAAAGGCTTGAGTTGGGTAAGAACGGACACCATAACTTTCCAAAAGTTTGCCTGATGGGTCAACTAGGACTGGGAAATTTTTATAATCCAAGCCCTTATACCAATTCTTAAAGTCCGCTTCAGATTGCTCTCCCTTGTGTCCTGGTGACACTACTGTCAAGACAACATAGTCATATCCAGCTTCTTTAGCGATTTCGTCCGTATCTGGAAGGCTAGCTAAACAGATGGAACACCAAGAAGCCCAGAATTTAAGATAGACTTTCTTTCCCTTATAATCAGACAAGCGGTAGGTCTTGCCATCTACTCCAGTTAGCTCAAAATCAGCCACCTCTTTCCCTTTAGCCGTGCTTGTTTTACTAGCTGTCTGCTCCATCTTCATCTCATCTTTCATTTGGTGTTCACTGGTCATGGACTTGCCTGAACAAGCCGTCAAACAAAGGAGCGAACCTGCTCCAAGAACACATGTTTGCCATTTTTTCATACTGATATTCCTTTCCATTTTTATTCAAATAATTGACTTAAAATTGAAGCATTTCCAAACAGAACCAAGATTCCCATCAGGATAATGAGAAACCCACCCACTTTTTTGAGGATTCCGAGATAAGGATGGAGTTTTCGGAAATGTTTCAAAACATAGCTAGAGGCCAGAGCTAGAACCAAAAATGGTAGCGCCAAACCCAGCGTATACACCAACATGAGACCAGCTCCCTGCCAAGCACCTGAGCCACCTGAAGCCGCCAAGGCTAAAACAGACCCCAGAACCGGCCCCACACAAGGTGTCCAAGCAAAACTAAAGGTCAAACCCAGCAAAAATGCCTGACTATAGCCCTTACCATGTTGCCCCTGTCTTTGCAGTTGTAACCTCTTTTCCTTATAAAGCCCCTTAAAGTGTAGAATCTCCATCTGGTGCAAGCCTAAGAGAATGATAACCGCACCCGTCACATATTGGAACCAAGAAGCATAAAGCAAATCGCCTAAAAAACCAGCTCCATAGCCCAACAAAATAAAGATAAAGGAAATCCCCGCTATAAAGGCCAGCGTTCGCAATAAACTAGTAACTGAGATTGAAAATTTGTTGCTAGAAGCCTGAGCACCATCCTTATCATCTAGTAACACCCCTGCATAAACTGGTAACAAGGGTAAGATACAAGGAGAAAAGAAGGATAGAATCCCTGCCAAAAAGACACTTAGAAAAAAGAAAATATGACCCATAAAGTTCCTCCTATCATTTTATTGATAGGTTTATTATACTCCTTCCATTTTCGAAAAAACAGGGACAATGATAGGGAAAAATAGGAATTTAATCAGATGATTTAGAAATCTTAGACAAAAACTATACAAAAACTACCAAAGCACAAAAGCGCATAGTATCAAGGTTCTATAAAGCCTCGATACTATGCGTTTTTGTAATAGATAAATAGTTAGTCTTTTCTAAAGCTCGGATCTTTCAAACTCTGTATACTGGCATTGATCACCGCGCCTAGGATAACAATTTTAGCAATCAAGATAAACCAAAACATCATAACAACAAGAAGAACTGAACCTAAAATTCGGACGTCCACTAAATGATGGACATAGTAATTGAGATAACTAGAGAACAGAGTTAGTAGAACTAAAATCACTAAGAGAACAAAGGCACTGCCTGGTAGGGTATAACTAAGTTTCCTGTTAGATAGATTAGGAAGAAAATAATAAAGCATGACCAAGATAGCAAAGAGGAGAGCGTAAGTCAGAGGACCTGCCAAACCTTGTAAAGCCTGATAGATAATGCCATCTTTTGTCCAATAATGAGCAAGTAAATCCAAAATCATCTGCCCAAATAAGCTCAAAAACAAGGCAAAAGCAAAGAGGAGCTGCAAACCAAAACTGACTAGGAGACTTACCATCTGATGGGAAATAAGTCCACGACTCTTTTCGACGCCATAAGACTTGTTAAAAGCTTTTTGCAAGAAATTCATAGATTTTGAAAAACTCCATAACGCCGACAAGACAGAAAAACTCAATAAACCTGTTGAAGGTTGCGTCAAGACTTCTCTGGCTATTTTTTCCACACCTTCATAGAGGCTCGGGGGCAGGACGTCTTTCATAAAGCCCAGAAATTCTCCCACAGGAATCTGAAAATAAGGGAGGATATTGACCACCACCAAAAGCAGGGGAAAAATCGAAATCAACCAATAGTAGGCTACTGCGACACTGGTCAACTCACTATCTGATGCTTGATAATAATGCAAAAAAGCTTTTACTAAAGGCTTATCTATCAGCTCTTTCCACCACTTCTTCATGTCACACTCCTTCTCTTATAATCTTATACTCAATGAAAATCAAATAGCAAACTAGGAAGCTAGCCGCAGGTTGCTCAAAGCCCTGCTTTGA
>NZ_VMLY01000028.1:0-9584 GCF_013276905.1 Streptococcus sp. 3109
GTTCTATCCACAACCTCAAAGCAGTGCTTTGAGCAACCTGCGACTAGTTTCCTAGTTTGCTCTTTGATTTTCATTGAGTATAACGATAGTCCTATCATATCACTCAAAAAGCCTTTCGTCTAATATGTTTTTTTTAAGGCTGTGATAAAAATTTTTTATGGGCAAGAAAAAGCTGCCCACATAGGACAACTTTTTCTTATTCAAAAACAAATTGATTGTGATAGAGTTCTGAGTAGAAGCCACCTAGTTTCAAAAGTTCATGGTGGTTACCGCGTTCAATGACTTCTCCATCTTTAAGGACAATAATCTGGTCTGCATTGAGGATGGTCTTCAAACGGTGGGCAATGACGAAACTGGTTCTGCCTGCTACAACCGCCTCCATGGCATGCTGAATCTTGCTTTCTGTCACCGTATCTACGTTTGAAGTGGCTTCATCGAGAATGAGAACTTCTGGATCTGTCATCAAGGTTCGAGCGATAGAAATCAATTGTTTCTGCCCTGTCGAGAAGATGCTCTGGTCATCATCGATAAGAGTATCGTACTTATCAGGCAAGCTTTCGATGTAGTCGTGGATATGGGTTGCCTTGGCTGCTGCCTCAACCATTTCTTGACTAGCATCTGGCACACCAAAACGGATATTGTCTCGAATCGTTCCGCTAAACAAGACCGAATCCTGCAAGACAATTCCCACCTTGCTTCTGAGACTATCCAAATCATAGTCACGGATGTCTTTGCCATCAAAATAAATACCACCAGCATCAACATCATAAAAGCGATTGATGAGGTTCATAATAGTCGTTTTCCCTGACCCTGTCGGCCCAACAACCGCTGTCATCTGACCTTTCGGAGCGGAAATGCTGACATCTTTCAAAATAGGTTTATCAGGCAAATATGAGAAATCAATGTGGCTGATTTCAACACCTTCTTGCAACTTAGTGAAGATTGGAGCCTTTTCAGGTCGGATTTCTTCCTCTGCGTCAAACATTTCCTGAATCCGTTCAGCACCTGTAAAGGCTAACTGAAGGCTTCCCCAACTAGCTGCAACTTGGATAATAGGCTGGTAGTACTGCTGTGAAAATTGGGCAAACATAACAATCAAACCTAGGGCTGTACTTGTTTCAATAGACTTATCATTCAAAAGTACAGCTGAACCAGCAAAGATGACGATGGCTGTATTAACCAGGCTCATCCCATTCATGACAGGGAAAAGAATTCCTGAGAACATTCTTCCTTTAAAGGTCGCCTTGCGCACGCGCTCATTTTGTTCAAGAAATCCTGCCATCATATCCTCTTGAATTCCTTGCACAATAACAGCTTTTTGACCTGAAATACTCTCGTCCATATAGGCGTTGAGCTTCCCTACCTCTTTCTGCTGGAGGTTGGTGTATTTGCGTGCCATTTTCACGATGAAAATCAGCATGAGGAAGGCTACTGGTGTGCTGGCAATAGTGATGAGGGCCAGGGTTACATTTCTCGAAAACATGACAAGAATCAGACCAATGTATAAAACAATATTACTCATGACCTGAACCAGACTTTCATTAAAGGCTTGGAGGATATTATCCAAATCACTAGTAAAACGAGATAGGATATCGCCATCTTGTCGGCGGTCAAAGAAAGAAACCGTCAACCGAGCAAGCTTACCGAAGAGGCCTTTGCGCATCTCGTTGGTCGACTCTGCAATCACGCGCGTCATGAGACACATGTATATGACACTGGAGATAAAGAGAACCAAAACCAGCAGACCAAGATTGACCATGATTCCTGATAGGCTTTGCCAAACAAGTTCTGGATTGCCATCTTGATAAGCTTGAACTAAATTAGCTAACTGCGTCACTGCTTGTCCAGAAAAGACCGGAAAGAGAGCTTGGGCAAGAGTCGCCAGAACAATCATCAGGATGACGACTACAAATGATAGCTTATAGACTTTAAAATAATGCCAAAAAAATTGAACTGTCTTCATTTCACTCCTCCTTTCCTTTCTGTGTTTCGTAGATTTCACGGTAAACGGCATTGTTGGCAACCAAGTCTGCATGCGTGCCTTGACCAATCAATCGTCCTTGATCCAGTACCAAGATCTTGTCTGCATGGACAACCGAGCTAATCTTTTGCGCGATGATAATGGTTGTTGTTCCCTTCAAGTCCTTATTCAAGGCTTCTTGAACTAGGCGCTCTGACTTAGCATCCAAGGCCGAGGTCGAATCGTCAAAAATCAGAATACGCGGATTGCTGACAATCCCACGCGCAATCGACATCCTTTGTTTTTGCCCACCTGAAAAGTTGGTTCCCCGTTCCTCAACTGGACTCTCAAAGGTTTTCTCCATACGATGAATGAATTCACTGGCTTGGGCAATATTGGCTGCGCGCTCCATTTCAAATAGAGTAGCATCTCCCTTACCCTGTCTCAAGTTATCAGCAATCGTTCCACTAAAGAGAATGGCACGTTGAAGAACGATAGACACTGTTTTACGCAGGGTTCCTTCACTCACTTCGCGAATATCCTTGCCTCCAATTTTGATGGCCCCTTCCTGTGGATCAAAGAGACGTGGAATCAATTGAGCCAAGGTTGACTTCCCTGCACCAGTTGCTCCAACCACACCAACCATTTGACCAGGTTCAATAGTAAAGCTCACATCTTTCAGCATCGGTTCCTTGTCCATTGGATAGGTAAAGGTCACATTTTCAAAGCTAAGACTACCGACCAACTCTTCATCTGGGACATCCTTGAAAGTCATAGCTGGCTCTGCATCCAGAATTTCTCGAATACGACGCATAGAAATCATGGCACGGCTGACAGAATTTCCCAAAAATCCAACCATAACAATGGTAAAGATAATCTGGCTTAGGTAATTGACAAAGGAAGCAATGGAGCCAACAACTGACGGATCCGACTGAACCATCCCTGCAACCAGCCAAATAGAGAGGAAGACCGCCCCGTAACCGACCAACATCATAAAGGGTTCCACTACTGAAAAGGCATAACCGATGTAAAGATTTTGACCGAGAAGCTCGTCTGAAACCTCCGTAAACTTAGCAAACTGCTCTTTTTCTTGGACAAAGGACTTGACCACACGAACACCGCGCAGATTTTCCTTAGCAATGGCATTGATGCGCTCAAGAAGGGTTTGAAACTTGGCAAAACGAGGTCCCATCATCCCCATCATGACAGCAGTCAAACCAAAAATCAAGACTACCATGAGAACAATCACCCACCACAGAGAAGGTAGGGTTTGAACCGCCAAGATAAAGGAACCGATAAACAAGAGGGGAAGTCTGAACAGAATTTGGAAGGTCATCATGACGACGTTCTGAATCTGGTTGATGTCATTTGTCATGCGAACGACTAGATTTCCCGCATTAAATTGTTCAATATTGGCATAAGAAAAGGTTTGGATTTTACGGAAGGCATCCTCCCGAAGGTCAGATGAAACTCCTTGGGCAATATAGGCTGCGAGGACAACATTGAGCCCACCAGCAACTAGACCGATCACGGCCACACCAATCAACCAAGCCCCGATACTATAAATAGCTTCATATTTCCCAGCAAGGAGGGCGTCTAAGACTTCCTGCAGATAACGCGGTTGCAAAAGTGAACTAGCAACCATCAAGCCTGTCATCAGGAGCGAAGCCAAGGCCTGCCACTTGTAGGTTTTTATTTTCTGAATCAGCATATTTTCTCCTTAAAAAATAGACAAAAGGGAGCGACAATGTGTCAGCTCCTTCTCATTCTGTTTGTGTGATGTTATTCTAGCAAAAAAGTGGGAACTTGTCAAAGAAGTCTCCTTGATACAGCTAGATTAACTAGTGAGTCTTGGTCTTATAGTTTCTGTTTTAACTCTACTAAGACATTCATAGCCTGCATAGGTGTCATGTTGTAAATGTCCAGTTTAGACAATTCTGCTAGGATAGGATGCTCTTCGGGTGTATCAAAGAGTGAAATCTGTTCTGTGACAGCACTTGTTTGCCTCACGGGAGCAGGACTTTCTGTCCCTTGATTCTCTAACTGAGTCAAAATCTTATCCGCCCTTGCTAAAAGGTCTACTGGCAAGCCAGCAATCTTGGCAACATGAATACCGTAGGATTTATCAGCTGGTCCTGGTTCAATCTTGTGAAGGAAGGTGACCTGCCCATCCTGCTCCAAGGTTGCCACGTGGACATTGACCAAATGTTGTAAACTAGACTCCAGACTAGTCAACTCATGGTAGTGGGTCGCAAAGAGGGTCTTGGCTCCGATATGCTCGTGAATGTATTCGATGATAGACTGAGCAAGAGCCATACCGTCATAAGTTGCAGTTCCTCGTCCCAACTCATCAAAAAGAATCAAGGAATTTTTGGTCGCATGCGAAATAGCATTATTGGCCTCCATCATCTCTATCATAAAGGTTGATTGACCTGACACCAAGTCATCTGCTGCTCCGATACGGGTAAAGATTGCATCAAAAATCGGTAAATGGGCGCTTTCTGCTGGCACATAAGACCCCAACTGGGCCATAATCGCCGTCATGGCTAACTGACGCATGTAGGTTGACTTCCCGCTCATGTTGGGCCCTGTAATCAGTTGAATACTGGTATCTTCTGCCATCTGAATCGTATTTGGAATATAGGTCTGAGCCCCCATAACCTTTTCAACGACAGCATGGCGCCCTTTCTGGATATCAATTCGCGAATCCTCACCAAACTCAGGTCGAATCAAATGCTGGATTTCAGCTACAACCGCCAGACTTTGCAAGACATCAACGGTCGCAATTCCTTGAGCTAAAGCCTGCAAACGCTGGATGTACTTGCTGACTTCCTCACGAATACGCATAAAAATTTCGTATTCGAGATTGGCTGACTTCTCACGCGCCTCCAGCATATCTCCCTCGATACGGGCCAATTCTTCGGTTCCAAAGCGTTCTGAGTTTTTCAGCGTTGCCTTGCGGAAAAAGTGAGCAGGCACATTTCCCAGTTGAGAATTGGTCACATGGAAATAGTAGCCATCCTTCTTATTGTAGTCAATCTTGAGCGTACTGATACCAGAGTTTTCTCGCTCCTTTGCTTCAATCTCAGCAATCCAGCTAGTCCCTTCTCTGAGCACGCGACGGTACTTGTCTAAAGTCTCATCAAATCCAGTCCGGATAATGCCACCTTCTGTAATCACATGGGGAGCTTCAGGAGCAATCGCTGCGCTAATCAAACTCTCTAACTCAGGAATTCCATCCAGTTGTGCGATGAGATAGGCTAGAGCAGGTTGCTCCATCCCTTCTAAAATCGCACGAATCCGTGGCACACTAGACAAGGTAGTCGCCAACTGCAAGAGATCCTTGGGATTGGTCTTGCCAAAAGAAACACGACTAGCCAAGCGCTCAATGTCATAAACACCCTTGAGACTGTCTGTCAAATCACTACGCTCAAAGAAGTGGTCAAGAAAGACCTGCACCACTTCTTGACGTTGGACGATTCGTTCCTTATCAATCAAAGGACGATGAATCCAAGAACGCAAGAGACGCATCCCCATAGCCGTTTTGGTTTCATCCAAAAGCCAGAAAAGACTGCCTTGCTTCTTGCCTGAACGAGCATTCTCAACCAAATCCAGACTAGCCTTGGTCGCATAATCCATCTGCAAGAAATCCTTGATTTCATAGCGGATAACAGGTTTGAGGTGGTTCAATTCCCTCATCTGGGTTCGATGGACATACTGGAGCAACTTACTAGATGCCGCTTGCTCCACAGCTGCTAATCGTGAATCCAGTAAATGAAGGTCTTCAAAGCCTTCTTTTTCATAGGAAAGTACCAGATTCATCTGACGACTAAGGATTTGTTCCTCTTCCTCAGACAAGTCATAGCCCAGCACCACTTCTCGCGCCTTAAGGTTACGGATTTCCCCACAAACCAGCGTGAAATCCAAAAGACCTGTCACATAAAAGTCACCCGTCACCAGGTCCATATAAGCTAGGCCAAACTGATTACCATCACGGTCTATGGCAACCAAAAAATTATTCTGACTGTCCGGCTTACTGCTATCAACCACTGTCCCTGGCGTAATGACCTGAACAACCTCTCGTTTAACAACCCCAACTGCCTGTTTAGGATCTTCCATCTGCTCTGCGATAGCCACCTTATAACCCTGCTCAATCAAGACATCGATATACTGTTGGGCAGAATGATAGGGAACACCCGCCATAGGAATCGGATTGTCGGCATTCTTGTTGCGACTCGTTAAGGAAATTTCCAGAATCTGCGCAGCATTGACCGCATCCTCATAAAATAATTCATAAAAATCACCCATCCGAAAGAGCAAAAAAGCATCTGGATATTGCTTTTTAATATCCACATACTGTTGCATGCCGGGTGATAGCTTTTCTGTCGCCATTTTCCGTCTCTCCTTGTCAAAAATAAGTCTTGAGAGCAACTCCCAAGACCTTACTTATCTTTCATCAAATCTAGCAAACGATCTTCCATGAGTTTGGCAACGTGCTGGTCTCGACAAATGACCAATAAGGTATTGGCACCAGCAACTGTTCCTAAAATCCATTCATCCTTATTTGCATCTACAATATTTGCCAAAACAGAGGCTTCGCCCAATTTGGTATGAAGCACCAAGGTAAACTCTGCTCTTGCAACACCTTCTAAATGATGAGACAAAAATTCCACCAAATCAATCTTTTCTGTCTCATTTGCTAGTACATAATACACCATATCATTTTTCTTGACCTTGGTCAAGCCGATTTCGCGCAAATCACGAGACAGGGTTGTCTGCGTCACAAAAACATTATGCGCCTCCAACCGATCTTGAATTTCTTTTTGTGTACTTAATTTCTCCTCAGTAATCATTTTTTTTATTAACTGATGACGATCTCTTTTTCTCATAAAATCCTCTTATGTGAATATTTATAACTATTTTTATAACTATATTATACCAAAAAAATAGGAGATTTCAAAAATTTTTTCTTCTTTCTTTAAAATTGTGATAAAATAGTAGAAAAGTCCAAAAAGGAGCTCTTAATGAATACAAAAGAATTGATTGCTAGCGAATTGGCTAGCGTCATTGATAGCCTAGACCAAGAGGCTATTTTAAATTTACTGGAAACCCCTAAAAACTCAGAAATGGGAGACATTGCTTTTCCTGCTTTTTCTCTTGCAAAAGTCGAACGTAAAGCACCTCAAATGATTGCGGCTGAACTGGCTGAAAAAATTAACAGCCAAGCCTTTGAAAAGGTTGTTGCAACGGGACCTTACGTTAACTTTTTCCTTGATAAATCTGCCATTTCTGCTCAAGTATTACAAACTGTTATCACTGAAAAAGAACACTATGCTGACCAACATATTGGTAAACAAGAGAATGTTGTTATCGACATGTCTAGTCCAAATATCGCTAAACCATTTTCTATCGGTCACCTACGCTCAACTGTTATCGGAGATAGCTTGTCACATATTTTCCAAAAAATCGGTTATCAAACGGTCAAGGTCAACCATTTGGGAGACTGGGGTAAACAGTTTGGGATGTTGATTGTTGCCTACAAAAAATGGGGCGACGAAGAAGCTGTAAAAGCTCATCCAATTGATGAACTTCTTAAACTCTATGTCCGCATCAACGCTGAAGCCGAAAATGACCCTAGCTTGGATGAAGAAGCACGCGAATGGTTCCGTAAACTTGAAAATGGAGACGAGGAAGCTCTCGCACTTTGGCAATGGTTCCGTGATGAAAGTTTGGTAGAATTTAACCGTCTTTACAATGAATTGCAAGTCGAATTTGACAGCTATAACGGGGAAGCCTTCTACAATGATAAGATGGATGCAGTTGTAGACATTCTTTCTGAAAAAGGCCTTCTGGTTGAATCAGAAGGTGCCCAAGTTGTCAATCTTGAGAAATATGGAATTGAACATCCAGCCCTTATCAAGAAATCTGATGGTGCAACTCTCTATATCACACGTGACTTAGCTGCAGCCCTTTACCGTAAAAACGAATACCAATTTGCCAAATCTATCTACGTCGTTGGTCAAGAGCAATCTGCCCACTTTAAACAGCTCAAAGCTGTCTTGCAAGAGATGGGCTACGACTGGAGTGACGACATTACTCACGTTCCTTTTGGTTTGGTTACAAAAGAAGGGAAAAAACTCTCTACGCGTAAAGGGAATGTCATCTTGCTAGAGCCTACTGTTGCAGAGGCTGTTAGCCGTGCCAAAGCCCAAATCGAGGCTAAAAATCCTGAACTTGAAAATAGAGACCAAGTAGCGCATGCTGTCGGGGTAGGAGCCATTAAATTCTATGACCTCAAAACTGACCGTACAAATGGATACGACTTCGACCTAGAAGCTATGGTATCCTTCGAGGGTGAAACTGGACCTTATGTTCAATATGCCTACGCTCGTATCCAATCTATCTTACGCAAAGCGGATTTCAAACCAGAAACAGCTGGCAACTATAGCCTGAATAATGCTGAAAGCTGGGAAATCATCAAACTCATCCAAGACTTTCCACGTATTATCAACCGTGCGGCAGATAACTTTGAACCTTCCATCATTGCTAAATTTGCAATTAGCCTGGCTCAAGCCTTTAACAAATACTATGCACATACGCGCATCTTGGATGAAAGTCCAGAACGCGACAGCCGTCTAGCCCTCAGCTACGCAACCGCAGTCGTTCTCAAAGAAGCCCTTCGCTTGCTTGGAGTAGAAGCGCCAGAGAAGATGTGATTCAGTACTAACAATTGGAACTAAAGTTCCTAATTGTTAGACGCTAGTCGCTTTTATGCGGACTAGCTAACTGCTTCACTAGTAAAGAAACATAAATATTATCGATTTATGTTTCTTTACGTCGTAATTAGAGATACTTGTCTAATCGCTTCACTAATTCACCAAACCAAATAGTATCAATTGGGTTTAGTTCATGTCGTAATCTTTTAATTACTTGATTGTTAAGTAATCTAAGTAACTAAGACCAAATCCTATTCGGACTTTGGCTAGGCGCTTCACTAGTTCTGGAACATAAATATTATCGATTTATGTTCCAGAACGTCGTAATCTTAAAGCTATTGGAACTAAAGTTCCTAATTGTTAGACGCTAGCCGCGTATGTGCGGACTAGCTAACTGCTTCACTAGTCATGGTACCTAAATATAATCGATTTAGGTGCCATGACGTCGTAATCTTCAAGTTACTTGATTGCAAAGCAATCTAAGTAACTTACACTAAAGCCTATACGGATTTTGGTTTAGAGGTCTATCAAAAATCTTATCAAGTTTTGCTGACTTGTTCTGCTATTTTAGGTCCACTAAATCGATTTATTCACTACTATTTTTTATCATACAGGGAGATTTCCTATGAGCCAATATGCTTATATCCTCGTTGTAATTAGCTTGGTGTTCCTTTTTCTGCTCAATAAGTACGAAAAAGAACGACTTCAAAGACTCTACCAAGAACAACTTTTGAAGGATGAAACATTTAGAGCTGACATCAAAGAGAAAATTCACACGACTGAAAATATCAATGATGTCATTACTTACATCAATAAAACTTACCATCTGGGAATGTTACTGTCAAAAGACATTACAGATCAATTGAAATAAACCGAGCTATTCTTTAAGAAAATCATAACCACCCGTC
>NZ_VMLY01000029.1:0-761 GCF_013276905.1 Streptococcus sp. 3109
ATTATGTGACTATTAGTCTGTCTCGCTCCGTTAGGTGCGAGACAAAAAAACCACCCGCTATGCGGGTGCGCGTCGAAGGTTATACCAAAAAAACTCCGAACGCGATACAATAAAGGTGTTCAAGCCAATTGTAAAGCGAAAGGAGAAAAATATGGCACAAAAGGCTCATAGTTTATCGCACACAAAGTGGCACTGTTCTATCACATTGTGTTCACCCCTAAGTATAGACGAAAAGTTATCTATAATCAATATCGAAGTAGTTTAGGAGAAATATTTCATCGTTTGTGTAGTTATAAAGGAGTTGAAATTATCTAGGATCACTTAATGCCAGACCATGTACATATGTTAGTAAGTATTCCACCAAGGATAAGTATTTCGAGTTTCATGGGCTATTTAAAAGGAAAAAGTTCACTCATGATGTTTGATAAACACGCCAACCTCAAGTACAAGTTTGGGAATCGGCATTTCTGGGCGGAAGGTTATTATGTAAGTACGGTGGGACTCAATGAAGCCACAATTAAGAAATATATCCAAGAACAGGAAAAGCATGATATAGCACTAGATAAATTAAGTGTAAAAGAATATGAGGATCCCTTTAGGGATAGTAGTAAGTAATACTAAAGCCTCTTTGAGAGGCAAGTGACGAGTCAAGAGCAATGAGGCTTGAACAAAGTGAAAGCCAGCGTCTTTAGGCGCTGGCTGGTAATTTGGGCTTATAGCCCTGAGACAAACCACCCGTTTGACGGGTGGTTATGATTTTC